>PHBC01000001.1:375900-675900 GCA_002840505.1 Deltaproteobacteria bacterium HGW-Deltaproteobacteria-2
AAAAAGAGAATATAGTATTATGGCAACTCAAAGAAAAAATCCCTTTCTTTGTTTTGTCGGCGGTTTTCACCATCATCACGCTTTATGCTCAATATAGACCAAATGTAATTCACTTTCCTTTGGGTTCCCGGATTGCCAACGCGCTTGTTTCTTTTGTGGTTTATATGGGAAAGACATTCTGGCCTCATGACTTGGCCGTTTTTTATCCTTTTGTGGATTCACTTCCCGCATGGCAGGTCTTGGGGGCTGTCTTGCTGATTATCTTTATCAGTCTCGCCGTCATTTTAATGGTGAGACGATCACCATATCTCTTTGTGGGATGGCTGTGGTATGCAATAATTCTTCTGCCGGTTATCGGAGTCATTCAGGTCAACTCCCAAGCTATGGCAGATCGTTATACATATCTGCCGCTAATTGGCATCGGCATCATGCTGGCCTGGGGCATTCCGCTTTTATTCCAAAGCACAGATATACGTAAAATTATTTTATTTCCGGCAGGAATAGCCGTCATTGTAGTATTAGCAGTCGTATCATGGCATCAATGTGGTTACTGGGAAAACGATGTTAAACTTTTTAATCACATTTTGCATTCAACAAAAGATAATTTTCTGGCACACAACAATCTAGGCGCTGCCCTGTTTAAAAAAGGTAAATTCGAAGCGGCAATTAATCATTATAACAAAGCCATCAGAATAAAACCGGATATTGCTGTAATTTACCACAACAGAGCACGTGCTTATGCTAAACTCGGCCAGTATCAGCGCGCCGTTGAGGATTTCAGCGAAGCAATCCGCCAGAAACCGGATTACGCCGAAGCATACTACAATAGAGGAACTATTTACAGTATATTACATCAATATTCGTTAGCTATCATTGACTATAATCAGGCCGTCCGTATAAAACCGGATTACGCTGAGGTATACTATAACAGGGGTAATTCTTATGCTTACCTCGGTCAATATTCTCTGGCTATTGCAGATTATGGCAGCGCTATCGGCCTGAATCCCAATGACGCTCAGGCCCACTACAACAGAGGGACTATTTATGCTGCACTGGGCCAGTATCAGCCGGCTATTAAGGATTTTCAGAAAGCCATCTTCCTGAAACCTGATTATGAACAAGCCCACCAGTCATTGCGGTTGGCCCTGACAAAGCAACAGCAAAAACGTTAAATTATAGACTCTTTTTTTTCAGTATGCTTATTTGTAATATTTTCTGACAACGGCAGTAATCACACCGGCAATGCGTAGATCCGCGCGCGGGATGATTGTCGGATATTTGGAATTGGCTGCCTCAAGGGTTACAATTTTCCCGTTTTTGCAGAAATACTTCATCGTCCAGTTGCCGTCCACTTCGGCCAGAACTATATCGCCGTTTTTCGGATCTCTGTTGCTTTCCACAACAACCATATCTTTTTCTCTGATTCCCGCGTCAATCATGGAATCACCGGTAACAGAAAGTAAAAATGACGTTTCCGGATTTCTGACCAGATATTCATCAAAAGACACAATGCCCCGCAATTCTTCCTCCGCAGATGTGGGAATACCCGCGCAAACTTCTCCGGCAAGTTTTAACGCCCGCGGGTTGCGCGTCAAAGTTAAAAATCCTTTGGCATCTTTCTGCAAAATTCCGGCATCCACTAATTTAGCTACCCAGAAATGCACTACGCTCTTGGAACGCACCCCAATAATTTCAGCTATTTCCGAATACGTGGGCATTCTTCCGCGATCAAGGAAAAAAGCGGTGATTTTTTTCTCTACATCCTGTAAAGTTCTCTTGACTTTCATGAAATACATGATATAGAACGATCGTTCTATTGTCAAGCTTTAATTATTAATGAGACTCGCGGAAAACGAATCCCGACGAGTCGGGATGAAGCTTGAGGCGTTAGTCGAATTATCCCTGAGCGAAGCGAATGGGATTTGAAGCCAATCTTAATAAAAAGTTAACTTAATCGATTCGGAGAAATTTTGAACGAAAAGCTGATAACATTTTTGGCAACGGGATTTTACTCCGGACTTTCCCCTATCGCTCCCGGAACGGCGGGCACATTGGTAGGAGTTGTGATCTGCCTGCTTTGCCTGCCTATTCCCTGGATTCTGCGCTTAATTATTGTTTTTGCATTGTTTGCACTTTCCATTTACGTCGCAGGGCAGGCAGAAAATATTTATCAGAAAAAAGACGATCAGCGAATTGTCATTGACGAAATTATTGGTCTTCAAATAACGATGCTGCCGGTTGCGATAAACGGCCTTAATCTTTGCGCCGGTTTTGTGCTTTTCAGAATTTTTGATATTTTAAAACCCTTTCCCATCAGAAATTTGCAGGCATTACCAGGCGGATGGGGAGTTGTAATTGATGATGTCGCCGCCGGAATTTACGCCGCCGCAGCCTTGTGGCTATTGGGATATTTGTTCAAATTTTGATAATTTATTTTTCAGCATATGCGTAGACCGGCGGATGCCGGTGACATTATACAAAGCTGAAGGAGTGATATGAAAATCGGCATTCTCACAATCGGTAATGAACTTATGAACGGACGCATAAGCGATACAAACGCTTCCTTCATCGCTCGCGAAGCAAATCAGCAGGGCTGGAGTGTGGAAGCGATAATGTCCGTGGGTGATGATTTTGCTTTAATCAAAAACCGTCTGGTTTATTTGCTTTCCATGACCGACGCAGTAATCTGCTCCGGCGGTCTGGGACCAACTTCCGACGACATTACTACCGAGGCAATAGCCAAAGCTTTCGACCTTCCTTTATATACTGATGAAAATGTCCTGAATTTTATCAAAGAAATTTTCACCCAGTTCAATCTGCGCTGGGTAGATAACAACGCCAAGCAGGCCATGTTCCCGCAGGGAGCCGAAATTTTGCCCAACGCCAGAGGCACGGCGCCGGGTTTTTGCCTGCCCGTTAACGGAAAACTGATTTTTGTCATTCCCGGCGTTCCCGCCGAAGCGAAATTAATGGTGGTGAACGGTGTCATTCCGGCCCTGCGCAAACATTTTCCGCAGGATGAAAAATATATAGTCAAACAAACCATCAGGACCTTCGGGCTTTCCGAAGCCGCCGTGGATAACCAGGTTAAGGATATTGACTTCCAATCGCTGGGCGTGAACATCGGCTTTTATCCGGTGTTTCCCGAAAACCATATCGTCCTGATCGCGCAAAGTAAAAATCAGGACGAAGCTCGAAAAAATCTGCAAAAAGCACAGGACGAAGTATCGGCTCATGTGCAGGATTATATTTTCGCCTACGGCGAACAAATGCTTGAAGAAGTAATTGCCGGACTTTTAATTGACAAGAAACTGACCATCGCGGTGGCGGAATCCTGCACCGGCGGATTGATTACAAGCCGTCTCACCGATGTTTCCGGCAGTTCGGATTATCTGGAACGCGGGCTGGTGACTTACAGCAACGCCGCTAAAATCAGCATGTTGAGTGTTCCCGCCGAAGTCATCGAAAAGCACGGTGCGGTAAGCGAAGAAACCGCACGATTGATGGCCGAAGGCGTGCGCAAGCTTGCCGGAACGGACTTGGGGCTTTCCTCTACTGGCATTGCCGGACCGACTGGTGGCAGCAAGGAAAAACCTGTGGGTACTGTTTATATTGCGCTGGCTGATTCCCAAAAAACGATTTGCCGCCACTACTCATACCGCTGGGACCGGAAAAGGAATAAGGACATATTTTCCGAAACGGCGCTGTTTTTACTGAAAAATTATTTGCAGGGAAAACATTCATGACGATAAAAATGTAGTGTGTACCTCGCGTGACCTTCAGGTTATTAGGTACACTTATTCTTAAGTGTGGTGTTTTAGTAAAAGATTTACAATATGTCATTTCGAAGCGAAGCGAGAAATCTTAATGATTGTTAAAGTATAAAAGATATCTCCCGTTGGTCGATATGACAAAGGAAAGCTTAGTTTATGGCCGATAACGAAAAAAATATCCGCGCCTTTTTGGCCATTGAGCCGCCGGAAAATATTTTGCAGGAAATCTCCCGCATGCAGGATAAATTAAAACGCGAAATCAACGGCCGACTAAGCTGGACACGGCCGCAGGGTCAGCATCTGACTTTAAAATTTTTCGGCGACATTTCCAAAGAGGATATCAATAACGTTAGTGCCGCTGTGCAGAAGCGGATCGTTGCGGAGCAAAAACTGAATTTGAAAATTGAAAAGCTGGGTGTTTTTCCTGATGCCCGAAGACCAAGAGTTCTATGGTGCGGCGTTACAAGCGATGTGGAAAAGCTTATCATTCTTCAGAAAAAATTAGATGCTGATTTTGTGGCTCTTGGATTTCCCGCGGAAGATAGGTCTTTCAAGGCGCATCTGACTCTGGCGAGAATTAAAGACCCTCGCGACATCACAGGCATGAACGAAGCTCTAAAAAAACACGACAAGTTTACAGCCGGAGATTTTATTGTCGATAAATTGTTTTTGTTTCAGAGCAAGCTTTCTTCGCAGGGCGCTGTTTACACAAAACTAGCGGAATTTGCTTTGGGTGGATGATGGAGAAGAAACGGGTCAAGGGTCAAGTAGCAAGGGGAAAACTGTTCAGAGATCAGAGACAATAATTAGATTGCCACGTTTACTGTCGTGAACTCGCAATGACAAATGAAAATCGAAGTTGAAAATTGTAAATAATAAATTATAAAATAACAGGGTGAAGGAGGTTATTGTATTATGGCAGATATTGATAGATCAAAAGCCGTTGATTTGGCAATTACGCAGATAGAAAGACAGTTCGGCAAGGGTTCCATTATGAAGCTGGGCGGCGCGGAGGCGGTTGCCGATGTTCCGGCAATTTCCACAGGATCGCTTAGCCTCGATATAGCACTGGGAACGTTCGGCGTTCCGCGCGGCCGTGTCATCGAAATATACGGGCCGGAATCCGGCGGCAAAACAACGTTGGCTTTGCATATCGTCGCCGAGGCGCAAAAGAAAAACGGCATCGCCGCTTACATTGATGCTGAGCATGCTCTTGATGTCGGCTATGCCAAAAAAATAGGCGTAAATACCGATGACCTTCTTATTTCCCAGCCGGACACGGGCGAACAGGCGCTCGAAATCGCCGAAACTCTGGTTAGGAGCGGCGCGTTGGACGTTCTGGTGGTTGACTCAGTCGCCGCTCTGGTACCCAAGGCGGAACTCGAGGGCGAGATGGGCGACGCGCAGATGGGATTGCAGGCGCGTCTGATGTCGCAGGCTTTGCGCAAGCTCACCGGAAGCATCAGCAAATCCAAAACAACAGTAATTTTTATCAATCAATTGCGTATGAAAATAGGTGTATTCTTCGGCAATCCCGAAACAACCACCGGCGGTAACGCATTGAAATTCTATTCATCCCAGCGCTTGGACATCCGCAAGATGACTTCCATCAAAAACGGCCAGGAAGTGATCGGCTTTAGAACCAAAGTTAAAGTTGTAAAAAATAAGCTCGCCCCACCTTTCCGGGAAGCGGAATTTGATATAATCTTTGGCGAAGGAATTTCGCGCGAAGGCGATGTGCTGGATCTGGCGGCGGATAACGGCATCATCGAAAAAAGCGGTTCCTGGTATTCCTACAAAGGCGACCGCATAGGCCAGGGACGGGATAATTCTAGGATATTCTTAAAAGAAAATCCCGATTTGATGGCGCAGGTGGAAGCCGATGTCCGTGCCAAACTGGGTATAGTGCCGAAAGAACAGGAAGAATAATGTGAAAATTTTGGATTTGGCGGCAGCAAAGCAAAAGGCATATCGGCTTTTGTCCCTGCGGCCGCATTCAGAAAAAGAGCTGGAAAAGAAACTGCGGGAAAAAGGATTTCCCGCAGTTGTCATTAAAGAAACACTGGAAAAACTCCACGATTTGAAGTATCTCAATGACGCGTCTTTTGCCGCGGGATGGGCGCGCAATCTTGTTGTAAATAAACTTTGGGGAAACAAAAAGATCGTCCTGAGCCTGCGGGAAAAAGGCCTTGCGGCGGAATTGATAAATGTATCCATAGAGAAGGCGCGCGAGGAGTTGTCGGAAGAAGACGCGGTTGAAATTTTAATCAAAAAGAAAGCGGCGAAAAAGAAGCTTGCCACTTTTGATGTCAAAGAAAAACAAAGAATTTTTCAGAGCCTGATGGGACGGGGTTTTCCGCCGGGCCTGATTTTAAATAAACTGGGAAGGACAAAAAAGGAAGATATTGATGGCGAAGACTGGGAATGAAATCAGGGAAAGTTTTCTAAAATATTTCGAAAGCAAGGGGCATACAAAGGTAGCGAGTTCGTCGCTGATTCCCAAGGATGACCCCACACTGCTTTTCACCAACGCGGGAATGGTGCAGTTTAAAAATGCTTTCCTGGGACTGGAAAACAAAGGCTACACCAGAGCGGCATCCTGCCAGAAATGCGCGCGCGCGGGCGGCAAGCACAACGATCTGGAAAATGTCGGCGTTACCGCCCGCCATCATACCTTTTTCGAAATGCTCGGCAATTTTTCCTTCGGCGATTATTTCAAGGAAGAAGCTATCGCCTGGGCGTGGGAATATTTAATTGACGTGGTCAAGCTCCCCAAAGAAAAACTTTGGATAACAATTTATGAGGATGACAACGAGGCTTTTGAAATCTGGAATAAAAAAATGAAGGTGCCTGAAGACCGCATTGTCCGCATGGGAGAAAAAAGCAATTTCTGGATGATGGGAGAAACCGGCCCCTGCGGCCCCTGCTCCGAAATCCTTTACGATCAGGGGAAAGACACCGGCTGTGGCCGTCCCGAATGCGATGTCCATTGCGACTGCGACCGCCATCTGGAAATATGGAATCTTGTGTTCACCCAGTATGACCGCGATGAAGGTGGCAAATTAAATCCATTAGCCAAACCCAGCATCGATACCGGCATGGGACTGGAACGACTAACCGCTGTTATTCAAGGTTTCAAAAGCAATTACGACACAGACCTGTTCACCCCGATTATCCGCTTTATGGAGAAAATCTCCGGAAAGACTTACGGTAAGAACGCCGAAAATGATGTTTCCATCAGGGTTATTGCCGATCACAGCCGCGCGTTAACTTTCCTTATTGGCGACGGAATTACGCCCAGCAATGAAGGCCGCGGTTACGTGCTGAGGAGAATTCTGCGCCGCGCCGCTCGTCACGGGAAAATGCTCGGCATCAACAAACCATTTTTAAACGAAAGTGCTCAGGTCGTAATCGACATGATGAAGGGCGTTTATCCCGATCTGGTGGAGAAAGCCTCCTTCATTACCAAAATGATTTTAAATGAAGAACAGCGTTTTATGGAAACACTCGACGCGGGCCTGCGCATTCTCAACGACGAAACAGCCGCGTTGAAAAAAGAAGGTAAATCGGTCCTCCCCGGCACACTGGTTTTCAAACTTTACGATACTTACGGTTTCCCTACGGACTTGACCGCGGATATCGTCAAACGCGACGGTTTTACTCTGGACAATGATGGATTCGAAGCCGAAATGGAACAGCAGCGTGAACGCGCTCGCAGCGCCTGGAAAGGAAGCGGCGAAGAAGCAATCGCCGAATGCTATCTCAAAGCTTCGAGTTCGGGAATTGCCTCTGAATTCTGCGGCTATGAAACGACCAACAAAGAAAACGCCAAAGTACTGGCGATATTCGTCGACGGCAAACCGGCAGACTTAGCGCGCGAGGGCCAGAGAGCTGAAATCGTTTTGGATACTACCCCTTTTTATGGAGAATCGGGTGGACAGGCAGGTGACACAGGTTTTCTTGATGGTGCCGGATTTAACTTTAAGGTTAATGACACTAAGAAACCCGTGGAAAATTTTATCGTCCACAAAGGTATTGTACTAAAAGGTGAGATTAAAATCGGCGCAAAAGCAAAGTTGATCGTTGACGAAGAGAGACGAAAAGCCATTGCCGCCAATCATTCCGGCACGCACATTTTGCAGGCGGCGCTCAAAGCCGTGCTGGGCGATCACATCAAACAATCCGGTTCACAGGTTAACGCGGAAGGATTGAGGTTTGACTTCACCCATTTTTCCAAAATCAGCGATGAGGAAATGCTGAGGATTGAAGAAATCGCCAATGACATGATTCGCAAAAATGTAGAAGTGAATACGGAAGTCTGCGCGTTGGAAGACGCGCTCAAAACCGGCGCTACAGCCGTGTTTGATGAAAAATACGGCGCGACCGTGCGCATCGTGAAAATGGGCGAAATGAGCATGGAACTTTGCGGCGGCACACATGTAAAACGCACCGGTGACATCGGCTTTTTAAAAGTTGTCCATGAATCGGCAATTGCCGCGGGCGTGCGCAGAATCGAAGCCGTCACCGGCAGGGAAGCTCTCACGCGCATTCAAAAAGCGGAAGAAGAATTGAAACGCACGGCAGGATTGTTTAAATCCGGTCAACTGGAAGTCTATGACCGCACCGAAAAAATACTCAAGCATACAAAGGAACTGGAAAAAGAAATCGAGGCGCTGAAAGGAAAACTCGCCGCCAAGGACTCCGGCGACCTGATGAATCAGATAAAGGAAATCAATGGCGTCAAAGTGCTGGCGGTGGAAGTAAGCATTGCCGATACCAAAACATTGCGCGACTTCGGCGATAAATTGCGTGACAAGCTGGCATCCGGTGTTATTCTTCTGGGCAGCAAAGCCGGTGAAAAAGCAATGCTGTTATGTATGGTGACGAAGGATTTAGCCGGAAAATATCACGCCGGAAATATTATCAAGGAACTGGCTCCATTGGTCGGCGGCAGCGGTGGCGGACGTCCCGATATGGCTCAAGCCGGCGGAACCCAACCGGAAAATTTAGAAAAAGTATTTCCAGCGTTGGAGAAGCTGCTGGCTAAATAACCAAAATATTGTCATACCGGCGCAGGCCGGTATCCACTTTTATATTAATTCTGGATTCCCGCCTTCGCGGGAATGACAAGAAATACTTGTGATGAATATAATATGGTTGTCTCAGTAATACTTGCCCATCCTGACCCGAAAAGCTTCAACCACGCCATCGCTAAAACGGCGGTTGAGGCGCTGAAATCTAATGGGCACAAAGTTATTTTTCATGACCTCTATCAGGAAAAGTTCGATCCCCTGCTCCACGCCGCAGAAATAGCGATAGACGCCAAACTGCCTGCTAAAATAGAAAAGCATTGCGCAGAAATCGCGGCGGCAGATGGAATAGTTATTGTGCATCCGAACTGGTGGGGTCAGCCCCCGGCAATCCTCAAAGGCTGGGTTGATCGCGTAATTCGTCCCGGTGTGGCTTACGAGTTTCTGGAAGGCGACTCCGGCGAAGGCGTTCCCAAAGGATTGCTCAAAGCTAAAGCGGCACTGGTTTTTAACACCTCCAACACAAAAACCCACAGAGAAAAGAAAGCTTTCGGCGATCCGCTGGAGACTATATGGAAGAATTGCATCTTCGGCCTCTGCGGTGTCAACAATTTTCACCGCCGGATGTTCAATGTCATTGTCACCAGCACGGATAAACATCGCAAAAAATGGCTGGAATCAGTTACAAAGGATATTAATAAATTCTTTACCAAGATTTGATAAGCGGCTAAAGTTCTTTTGCAAATTTCAAGGAGGTATAAGTTATGGAATCAATATTCAACATCACCTTTGACGGCAATAAAAAAGTGTCGGCGCATTTTCGTGACTTTACGGTTTATACAGATCAGCCGGTGGCGGTCGGTGGAGAAAATACAGCGCCCTCGCCTCTTGAAATCTTTCTATCCACTATCGGAACTTGCGCCGGATTTTATGTCGCATCATTCTGCCAATCACGTTCTATCCCCATGGATAACATGAGTATCATGCAAACGGTTTTTCGCAATGACACCACGCACATGGTGGAAAAGATAACTTTGGATATAGTTCTACCGCCCGACTTTCCGGAAAAGTACAAGGCTGCCGTGATTAAAGCCGCTGATACCTGCTCGGTGAAAAAACATTTACTGAATCCGCCGGAAATACAGGTCAACACAAAAGTCCAGTAAACCCCGTTAGAAAGTCTTCGACTTTCCAACGGGTAGGCTCACACGGGGCATTAAATCCCGTGTTTACTAATAAAGGCAAAACTATCATCCCCGCTACAAACAGCGGGGCTTTCTAACGGGGTAAAAGGAGGCATGAAATGACAACAGGAAAAAAGAAGAAAGAAACTCTTAAACCTCTTTCCGGAAAAACAGCAATTGTCACCGGCGCCAGTTCCGGCATTGGATGTGCCACAGCGCTGACATTGGCAGAGGCGGGCGTGGCGGTAGTTATTCAGGCACGACGCAAAGACAGACTCGCTAAAGTTGTCTCGGATATTCAGGCAAAAGGCGGCAAAGCTCTGGCTTTGGCAGGTGATGCAAGCCTGACTTCCGATATAGACAGGTTGTTGGAACAGACGTTAGAATGGAAAGACGGAGGGCGCAAATGCGATATTGTTGTGGTCAACGCCGGACGCGGATTGGCGGGCGGCACACTGGCCAGCGATAACTACCAATGGGAAGAGGTTTATAATACCAATGTGCTTGGCGCTGCTTACCTGATGCGCTCCGCAGCCAAATATTTTATCGGACGTAAGAAAGGAGATATTGTTGCAATTGGTTCCGTGGTGGGACGAAACATTTCACCATTTAGCGCTTTTTATGGCTCCAGTAAATTCGCCGTCGGTGCTATCGCTGAAGGCCTGCGTCAGGAAGTTTGCGCACATGGCGTACGGGTGTCTCTGGTCATGCCTGGTATTGTTGTAAGCGAATTTCAGAAAGTGGCTGGTTACGATGAAAATAATTTTTATAAAGGAATCGCTCATATGGGCAAACTGCTCAAGCCGCAGGCAATAGCCGACGGCATCTGTTGGCTGCTGACCCAGCCCCCTAATGTGAATGTGAGCGAGATTATGATTAGACCGACAGGGCAGAACTATCCATGACGACTTTGAAAAAATGTCCCCGGCATACGCCGGGCTGCGCATATGTATCAAAGAATGTCATTGCATATCCGCCGCTGGCGGAGGTGTCACGCAGTGACGGAGGTGGATCAGACATTTAAAAAAGTCCACCCCCTACCCCCACCAGCGGGGGACACACAAAACGTATAATAACAGGAACGTTAATCGCAACAATTTCTTGCATTCAGGAATCGTCGCCTCGATATCATCTTTGATTTAAGTGGAACATATTAAGATTGCCACGTTCACTTGCGTGAACTCACAATGACAGATAAGGTAAGAAAACATAATGAATATCATGGCAAACGAAATCAGCAAACGCCTGCGGAAAATGGGAGATAAAGAAGACGCCAGATTCCTGCAGGGATTTTTCAAAACCGGCAAAGGTCAGTATGGCGAAGGAGATATTTTTCTAGGCATCCGCGTTCCAGCAGTGCGGAAGCTGGCCCAAGAATACAAAGACCTGCCGCACAAGGAAATATTATCGCTCATGCAATCTCCTTATCACGAAGTCAGACTCTTCGCGCTCATTTCGTTTGTCAATGCCTTCGCCAAAGGCGATGAAATAATTCAAAAGAAAGTCTACGACCTTTACCTGGCGAATACCAGATACATCAACAATTGGGATCTGGTGGATATTTCAGCACCCAAAATTGTGGGAGCTTATTTGTTCACGAAAAGCAGAAAGCCGCTCTATCAACTGGTAAAATCAAAAAGTCTTTGGGAACGACGCATCGCCGTGCTCTCAACTTTCTGCTTTATAAAAAACAACGAGTTCGCTGACGCGCTTAAGATTGCCGAAATCTTATTGAAAGATAAAGAAGATTTAATTCACAAGGCCACCGGCTGGATGTTGCGCGAAGTCGGCAAACGCGACACGCAATGCGCGGAAGAATTCTTAAAAAAACATTGCCGGACAATGCCTCGCACCATGCTGCGCTACGCGATAGAAAGATTTTCTCCATCAAAAAGATATAAATATTTAAATGGAGGATGAGGAATTCGAGCCACCGGTAATTCAACAAATCATTGACCGCAACCAACCTTTGATATAAACGCATTTAAAAGAAATCAGCAATCGATTTTAATAACATGTCGTATTCAAAGGATAACGCGGCGACGAGGAGGGGGCGACGAGGCGTATAAATAATACGTTGAGGAAGCCGACGACGCAGCCAACAAAGTTAGCCGAAGAAGACGACTTATTATAAGGAGATAACATGGACATTTTAACCAATAAAGCAAACGGCATTCTTACTATAACATTTAACAGGCCCGAAAAGAAAAATGCGATTACCGCGGCAATGTACCAGATCATTGCCGACGCGCTGAAGGACGCGGAAAGCAACGCAGAAGTGCGCGTGATTCTGATTACCGGCACGCAGGAAATATTCACGGCAGGCAATGACCTCGATGATTTTTTGCAAAACCCACCTCAAAGTACAGAAAGTCCCGTGTATCAATTTATTCAGAGTCTTATCCATACCACCAAACCGGTAATAGCAGCGGTTGCCGGTCCTGCAGTAGGTATCGGCACAACTCTATTGCTGCATTGCGATCTTGTCTATGCGGCGGAAAACGCCAGATTTTCAATGCCATTCGCCAAGCTGGGGCTTTGCCCGGAATTCGCTTCCAGTCTTGTGTTACCGCAAATCGCCGGTTACCAGCGTGCAGCAGAAAAGTTGATGCTGGGTGAGCCATTTTCAGCGCAGGAGGCATATGCGATGGGATTCGTAAACAAGGTGTTGCCGACTGCCGAATTGCTCGCGTTTGCACAGGCTCAGGCAGCTAAATTGGTGGCATTGCCGGCATCCTCACTAAGGGCAACTAAACATTTAATGAAGAGTAAGCATACAGCCGCCATCAATGCCCAAATAGAAGAAGAGAGCATCCTTTTCGGCGAAATGCTGGTAGCAAAGGAAGCGAAAGAAGCATTCATTGCATTCTTCGAGAAACGTAAGCCGGATTTTACCAAGTTTAAGTAATACCTTTTCGTTTTCACCGGTAAGCTTCGCCCAAGGGAAAGCGACTCGAAACGAATTAACGTATTTTATGATAATCAACAGAAGAGCATCTATCCCTAATAGTGACAGTACGATTACCGCCCCTATTAGGAGATAGATTAGGGCTGTAATGCTGTTTGAAAAAATCTGTGTACTTACAAATATTTTATTCAGGATTATATTTAAAAGATACTCTCAATTTTGCGCGATATTCGACAACCTTCCCTTTTTCGATTCTCATATCGAGCTCTTTAACTTCGGCAACTCTTATGTCCTTCAAACTTTTTGCCGTTACCTCAACAGCTTTTTTAGCAGCATCTTCCCACGATTTGTCGCTGCCTCCGATAATTTCGATTACCTTATAAACGCTACTCATAATTTTCCTCCTTTCTTTTTTGGTTTGGTTTGATAAAAAAAGACTACTTTAACATACCTTCTTCGAACCGAAACAAATAAGCATGGAAAACCCGAAGCAAGTTTTGGAAATAGATTCCGCGGCAGGATGCTTAGTATTATATCAGATTACCTGTAAAATGTTACAGAAGAAAAATTCCGGCAATTACGTTTACGCCATCAGCCAGAGGTAAATACGGCCATTGATTCCCCTGAATCCTGCCCGAAACTTGCGAACAAAGGTTATTATTGTTGTAATCCTGTCACTTAAGCCCCAAACAAATACATTACATAAGATATTAATAATATTATTTTTTATTCCAAGTCTCCTCCGGATATTTCCACTAAATAATACAAATTTGAACTAAAATTATTAAATTCGTACAATTTTTGTTTGACAATAATGTCATTTAAAAGTAGGAATACGGCAAACGATTGCCGATGGTCTTATGAAACAACTTTTTAAACCGGAAGACATAGAAAGAAAAGTTATCCTGATCTTAAAGATTCTGAACGAAAGTCCGGAGCCTATGGGCGCTCGTGTAATTGCCCGGCTGATGAAAGAACGCAATGTCCAGCTAAGCGAAAGGACTGTCCGCTACCATCTTGGACTTACGGATGAAAGAGGATTGACAAAACTTATCGGAAGGCGTGACGGAAGAATCATTACCAGCCTGGGGCAAGACGAAATCAACAACGCGCGTGTTCAGGACAAGATCGGACTCTCCATCTCCCGCATTGATGTCCTCTCTTTTAAAACAACTTTTGACCTCAAAAAGATGCACGGCCTGACGCCTGTTAATATTTCCTTCTTTCCGCAGGATCAATTCAAGAAAGCTATGGCAGCGATGAAACCTGTTTTCAAGAAGAATCTTGCGGTAAGTTCCCGCGTGGCAATTGCCCCGGCAGGAAAATCGCTGGGAGACATTATCGTTCCCGAAGGGAAAATAGGCCTGGCAACCGTTTGCAGTATTTTGATCAACGGTGTCCTTTTAAAACATGGAATTCCTATCGATTCCAAATTCGGCGGGATTCTCCAGGTAAAAAACAGTGAACCATTAAGATTTGTCGAACTGATTCATTATGCCGGTTCATCACTTGATCCGTCGGAAATATTTATCCGCGGCAAAATGACATCGGTGGGACAGGTAGTGGAAAAAGGCGAAGGAAAAATTCTGGCTAACTTCCGTGAAATACCGGCGCTGAGCCGCAATCTGGTTGAAGATATCAAAGGTCACCTGATCAGAGCCGGAATTAATGGTGTGCTTTCCATCGGCAGCACCGGAAATCCGATTGGACAAACGAATGTAGACTTAAACAAAGTGGGGATGATTCTTGTCGGCGGATTGAATCCGGTGGCCAAAGCTTACGAAGAAGGTTTTGACGTGGATAACAAGGCCATGTCCACCGTAATGGAATTTGAAGATCTGCAAAGTATTGAGGAAATTTAATTAATAATAAACAATTTTTTAAAGGAGGATTTAAACATGTCAGTAATTAAAGATGTTATTGCCAAAGTCAAACAAACCGATCCCAACCAGCCGGAGTTTCATCAGGCTGTTGAAGAAGTTATGGAGACATTGGAACCTACAGTAAAAAAACACCCGGAATACGTCAAGGCCAATATCTATGAACGACTTGTGGAACCGGAAAGAGCCATGCAATTCAGAGTTCCCTGGGTAGATGATAAAGGTAATGTTATCGTTAACAGAGGATTCCGCGTTCAGTTCAATAACGCCATAGGCCCTTTCAAAGGCGGTCTGCGCTTTCATCCTTCAGTCAATCTGGGAATCATCAAATTCCTGGGCTTTGAACAAATATTAAAAAATGCTCTGACCACACTGCCGATGGGCGGTGCAAAAGGCGGTTCCGATTTCGATCCCAAGGGAAAATCGGACGGAGAGGTAATGCGTTTCTGCCAGGCTTTCATGCGTGAATTATTCCGTCATATCGGCGCTGATGTTGACGTTCCCGCGGGCGATATTGGTGTCGGGGGCCGTGAAATCGGTTATCTGTATGGTTATTACAAAAAAATCCGCAATGAACACACCGGCGTTCTTACCGGCAAGGGAATGTCCTACGGCGGAAGTTTGATTCGTCCGGAAGCTACGGGATACGGCACAACCTATTTCGCCGCGGAAATGCTGGCCACCCGCAAGCTGAATTTTAAAGGTAAAACGGTCGCCATCAGCGGCGCCGGCAACGTTGCCCAGTATGCAGTGGAAAAAGTAACCCAACTGGGTGGAAAAGTCATTTCTCTTTGCGATTCATCAGCGACTATCATTGATGAATCCGGTATCGACAATAAGAAATGTAATTACGTGCTGGAATTGAAAAATGTCAGACGCGGCCGCATCAGTGAATACGCTGATAAGTATAAGGCCACTTGCTTCGAAGGCAAAAACGTTTGGGATGTCATCCGTGAACAGGGCATCAAAGTGGATATCGCTCTGCCCTGCGCGACACAAAATGAAATTAACGGAAAGAATGCCGCGGCTCTCGTGAAAAACGGATGTATCTGCGTAGCTGAAGGAGCCAATATGCCCTCCACTCCTGAAGCTATTAATATTTTCCAGGATAAGAAAATCCTTTATGGTCCCGGTAAGGCGGCCAACGCTGGCGGCGTGGCCACATCCGGCCTGGAAATGAGCCAGAACAGCATGAGATATTTATGGACGAGCGAAGAAGTTGACAACCGCCTGCTCCTGATCATGAAGAGCATTCACAAGAATTGCTATGACACGGCGGAAGCCTACGGAAAGAAAGGCGACTATGTAACCGGCGCTAACATTGCCGGATTCACAAAGGTTGCTGATGCGATGCTGGCCTACGGTATAGTGTAATACCATTCCGCCTGGAAGTTCCCGCCCAAAAGGCGGGAATTCCCGGCAAGGTTAGTTTTAATTTTATTATGCGCTCCCCTGCGGGATGCGCCCCCGGTCTTCGGCTAACTTTGTTGGCATCGTCGTCGGCTTCCTCAACGTATTATCATATACGCCTGCGGAGCCTCCTCCTTGCCGCCGCGTTAGCCTTTGAACGCGAAATGGCATAAAAAATTTAAGGCCGCAGCATGACAAGTGCTGCGGCCTTCTTTTATGTTTTCCATTTACTATTCACTCTTCACTATTCACTATTCACGTCTTTTACTAAACCTCCAATCATCTAATCTTCTAATCATCTGATTTTCTCCCCCTTTACATTTACTCCAAGGAAAAATGATTTGACCCACTTGTCTTCCTATGCCATAATACATCTAACATTAAGATTAGTTAGCCCAAACAAGTGATAACTGATTTTTTTGTATTCTGATTTTCCTGAACTCTCTTTAGCCTTTGATTTGCGACCAAGTATAATCTTTTAAGCAGCGAGGTGCCGTTAATCAAAAGGAGGATTCTTCCATGCGAAAAGAGTATTCCATGCAGTTAACCGACGAAGAGAAGGCAATTCTGGAAGGCAAACAGGGCAATACAATGCGCAAAGCACTCGAATCAGTAGTGCTTTATGGTCAGATTTTTGGCGCGCAAAAGCTTGCCCCCATTGAGGAAAGTGTTCACCTGGTGACATCTTTCGGCATACCGCTTCTCAAACCGGTATTTTCCCTTATGGATGAATTAATTGCCGCGGGATTAAAAACAGCCCAACCGTTCACCGTTGATCCCCGCCCCATGGATTTCAAAAATGTTCCTGCAAATATCCTCGAAAAATTCATATTCAAAAAAATAATGTACGAAAAACAGGCGCAATACGAAGAACAATTGCGCAAGGTGGGACTCAAAGACAACAAGTCTTTTACCTGCACCTGCTACATGGAAGAAGTCGGCAACATTCCTCGTAAAGGTAAGATTCTGGCATGGGCCGAATCTTCAGCTGTTGTATATGCCAATTCCGTTTTGGGCGCCCGCTCCAACCGCAACTCCGGAGTACTCGAACTGCTTTGCGGCATTACGGGACGCGCTCCCGTGTTCGGGTTACTGACCGATGAAGGCCGTCAGGCCGGCTGGTTGGTTGAAGTAAAAACAAAATCCCTGCCGGAGGCTCAGATACTGGGCAGCGCAATCGGCATGAAGGTAATGGAAGAAGTTCCTTTTATCAGCGGTTTAAATACTTTTCTGGGGAATGATCTCAATCAGCGCGTCAAAGATTATCTAAAGGATATGGGCGCTGCCTCGGCCAGCAATGGTGCGGTTGGCCTTTATCATGTTGAAGGGCTTACTCCCGAAGCCGTGTCTTTGTCACGCAGCTTATTGAAGCAGGAATACCGATCCTATGTGATAGATGATGCCGAATTAAAGAGAGTATATGATGGATACCCTTTAATGTGGAAAAATCCGTCGGCAAAGCCGAAGCTTTGTTTTATCGGCTGTCCTCATCTGAGCCTCAAGCAGATATACGAATGGCTGGAACGTTTCGAAGAGGAACTTAAATCAACAGGGGAAAAGAAGATCGTGGTTGCCACAATCATGACTGCCGCTCCCGCTGTTGTTGATGCCTTCAAAAAAGATGAAAAGGCTTATTCGCGATTAACAGGCATCGGCGCGCACCTTACGTCAATCTGTCCGCTCATGTACATGAACAATCCTCTGTGCAGTAAAAAAGCTGTGATTACCAATTCGAACAAATTACGGACATATACAACGGCGCGTTATTTTACCGATGCCGAAATTACGAACATCGCGACGAAAGGAGTAATCCATGACTGAGAAAAGCAGAGAATTCAAAGGCAGAGTTATCATGGCCGGCAGCTTATCCGGCGAGGCGGTTGTATCCAGAAAAGGATTCAACACACTGGCCTCTTTTCAGAAAGACGCGATGGCCAAGAAAAAAATCATGAAATGTTCCGATCAAAACAATACCGATATATTCGGCAAAATACTGACAGGTAAGATTCTGTGTCTGCCTAAAACAATCGGTTCCACCACCGGCGGTATGATCCTGCAAACCGTTGCTTCCATGGGCTCGGCTCCAGCGGCGATGCTCTTTTCCGAAGCAATAGATTCTCTGGCGGCGGCGGGAGTCGTCCTGGCCGATGTATGGAACGACAACCGTATTGTTACCATTGATAATCTTGGTACAGAATTTCTCGCCTGTGTTGAGCAGGGCCAGAAGGTAGATATCTTTGAAGACGGCAGAGTCATTGTTCATGAATGACAAAAAATATCCGGCAAATATCCCCCCCATCAGATTAATTAAACTATGTGAGGTTGATTATGGCAAATAAATACAGCGAACGCATGAAGGCAGTCATAGAAAAATTCGGCACATGGTATGAAGACAAAGCGCGTCTTAATGACGGCATAATAACCTCCAAACTTTATCCCTACACATCGATATTCAGTCCTTTGCAGGTCAACGGCGTGAAGATTAAAAACCGTCTGGTAATGGGGCCAATGGGCAACATCAGCATGGCGGAAGAAACAGGCCGTCCCAATACCAAAATGATACAGTACTTTACGGAAAGGGCAAAAGGCGGTGTCGGCCTGATTACTTCCGGGCTGATACCGATCAGCCACGGCATCGATCCCAGCGTCACGGAAATGGGTGGTCTTTCGTACTTTCCGCGCATTGACGCTTCACGCACGCGCTTTGCCGGCTGGCGGGACATTGCCGAGCGCTGTCACGGCTACGGTGCAAAGTTCTTCATTCAGCTTACCCCCGGCTTGGGACGTGTCGGGTCTCCGGAATGTCTGGTCAACAAATTTAAGCTGCCCGTGTCGGCATCGTGGAATCCCAATTTTTATCTGCCTTCGATACCGTGCCGTCCTCTTTCCGGACGGATGGCGTGGAAAATAATCAAGAATGCCGGGCAGGCATCGTCAGACGCCAAAGCTGCTTTGATTGACGGAGTTTACCTGCACGGACATGAAGGATACCTGCTGGAACAGATGACCAATTCCGCTTTCAACAGAAGGTCGTTCGGCGCTTTTGCCGACTGGCAGAGATTCGGAGTTGAGATAGTCAAAGAAATACGCAAACGCGTCGGCAAATCTTATCCCATCATGTACCGCATTGATCTTTCTCTGGCACTCAACGAAACTTACGGCGCAAGAATGAGCACAGTTAAGTCCCTGCGCAAATTCAAAAACGAGCGCACGGTTGAGCAGTCGCTGGAATATATGGCGGCGCTTGTGCGCGCAGGAGTGGACATGTTCGATGTTGATCTCGGCTGCTATGATAACTGGTGGCTGCCGCATCCTCCCGGATTCATGCCGCCCGGCTGTTTTCTGGAAATATCAAAAATCGTCAAAGATTATTTTGCCCAAAACAATGTACGCTCCAACGCGGGAATGGAAGTGCCGGTGGTGGCGGTGGGCAAGCTCGGTTATCCCGATCTTGCCGAACAGGCGCTACGCGACAAAAAATGCGACATGATTATGCTGGCGCGTCCGCTGCTGGCCGATCCACAGTGGCCGAACAAAGTCTATGCCGGAAAAGTCGATAAGATTTGTCCCTGCATCGGTGATCAGGAAGGCTGCATCAATGAATTTGTTGACGGCGGCCATCCCCAGTGCACAGTAAATCCCCGTACCGGACATGAAGATATCTATAACGGAAGCGAATTGCATCCGTCTAAAAGAATCAAAACCATCGCTGTCGTCGGCGGCGGCCCGGCAGGAGCAAACACTGCGATGATTGCCGCACTCCGCGGACATAAAGTGACGCTTTTTGAAAAAAGAGAGGAAATCGGCGGCATGCTGATTCCGGGCTCTCGTCCGGCAATCAAATTCGATATTCTCAATTATCGGGCATATTTAAAAACAATGCTTGCGGAAACAATGAAAAACCACGATCTCAAAACAGAATATGGACGGGAAGTAAATCTTGATTTTCTGCGCGCCGGCAACTACGACACCATAATCTGCGCTACAGGCACGGTACAGAAACGCCCTCCGGCTAAAAATATAGATGCGCCTCATGTCGTCCTGGCGGTTGATCTTCTTCGCGATCCTTCTATTGCTGAAAGTGCAAAAGATATCGTCATCGTCGGAGGAGGATCTGTCGGCTGTGAAACAGCTTATTTTCTTGTTCATGAAAAAAAGAAGAACGTTAAAATAATTGAAATGCTCCCCGAAATAATGAAAGGTGTTTGCACCTCTAATCGCGGTTTCCTCATTCATTATCTGGAAAAAATGGGAGTGGAATTATTGAACTGCTCGATGCTTAAGGAAGTCGGCAACAAAGAAGTTCTTGTAGAACAAAACGTATCGAAAACAGTGCCCGATCCTTACATCACATGGACACCGATCGTACCGGAAAATATCGAAAATCCCTTTGCCAAGAAGATTAAAGATGAACTTCAGTCGCGGACACTCAAAGCCGATCTTGTCGTCTTATCGGCCGGAGCGCGCCCCGGCGACGAACTGTATTACGCGTGTTTGGCGGCCAACATCACACCCGAGCTGTATAACATCGGCGATTCATTTGCCTGCGGAAGATTACTGGAAGCCGTAAGGGCGGCATATCAGCTTGCCATCGTTGTGTAGGAAAGGTTTTTTTCACTATTCACCTTTCACTTTTCACTTTTAACCTTGCACCATGACTATTGAAAAAAGTGAGGTGAGCTATGAAGAAGAAAGATTATCTCCGGCTGGTTTTGATTTTTGCCATCTTTTTTTTAGCCTTGGGTGGCTGGCTGCTTCATCTACGGATACATCCGATTGCCAAAGACGCAGAAAATTACATACCCCTTGTGGCCGGGTTTATCAGCGTTTTAGTCATTCCCTTCTTATTTATTTTTCGATCAACAATTTCTTTTGCTTATCTTCTCAATGGTATGACGGTAATTATCGGTACAATTACCATGACTCATTTTACTATCGAAAATCCCCCGCAAGAATGGACATTGCAGACAATCTTCTTGGGAACGCTTCTGGCCGATGTAATACTGCTTTGGGGGAAATTTGCCGTGGGTAAAGCCCTTTATGATCTTGACGCTGTAATAAACCGGCCCGACGCGGAGAGAAACCGCGGCAGATTTTTCCGCTTTCCGAATATGGGCTTTTGGTTTGTGCACCTTGTCACATTAACCATCGTTTATATGATCGGTAGTTATTTTTGGAAATAAAAGGAGGTTGTTATGAAATATTTTATGTTATTCCAGCCGGGCTGGTGGGTATTACATGTTCTGGCTATTTTGCTGCTGCTTTTGATAGGTCATCTATAAACCGTTAAGTCGCGTAACCTGTGAGAAGTGAAGATGAAGGGTAAATAGTAAGAAAAGTTACAAGTGAAGTTCGATATCCAGCCGCCCTTGTCATTCCCCGGCTCTCTTCCGGGCAGATGCCTGGTGACCTGGGAATCCAGAGCTTTCCTTTTCATGTCTAACCACAGGGAGACATTTTTTGTCCTTTCTCTCTTCACCATTCACTATTCACTATTCACCTTTCACCCTTCACTTTGTCCCTCCGAGTGTAATGATTACAGAAATAGTCTGAAGTTAATAATTTTCATCTTGACCATTAAGTTCATTTTTTGTATACACGCCCACCAAATCACCCATGAGGTAGGACTTATCGATTAATGCAAGAAGAAAATAAATTTAAGCAAGCCACCAGGACGGCCAATCCCAGGTCAAAGACATCTAACAGAGGTCGCCGCATCCAGATACGCAAATCAGGCATCCACGGCAAGGGCGTCTATGCCATACGTCCCATCAAGGCCGGCGACAAGGTCTTGGAGTATAAGGGAGAGATCATAACTTGGAAGAAAGCCCTGGACCGTCATCCCCACGACGAAAGCCAGCCCAATCACACTTTCTATTTCCACCTGGATGACGGCCACGTCATCGACGCCAAGCACACTGGCAACTCCGCCAAATGGATTAATCACTCCTGCGAACCAAATCTGGAAGCCGAACAGGATGGCTACCGCATCGTCCTTAAAGCCCTGCGCGACATCAATGCCGGCGAGGAACTATCTTACGATTACGGTCTGGTGATCGACGCTCGCCGGACATCCAAGCTAAAGAAAGAATACGCCTGCTTGTGCCGCGCCAACAATTGTCGCGGCACCATGCTGAACTGTAAATAATAATAAGTTTTAAGATTTAAGGGTTAAGGGTTAAGGGTTTAATCTTTAAACTTAATTATTTAAATCTTCACTATGAACTATTTATAAAGCGCTTCGATTTTATCCTTTAATTTTGTAAGAACAACATTACGTTTAAGTTTCATTGTCGGTGTCAGTGTGCCATTATCCAGACTGAATGGTTCCGGAATAAGCAGAAATTTTTTGGGTATTTCATAACCGCCGAACTTTCCTTTCAGATGATTCATAATATCCTCGCTGATCATATCGATAATATCCTGACGCGCAACCAGTGTTTGAATATCACCCGGCAATCCTTTTTCTTTGGCGTAATTCAGCAGAACTTCAGGATCAGGAACGACAATGCAAATGTTGAAAGGCCGGTTCAAGCCGTAAATGACTGCCTGCTGAACAAAATGAACTAGACAGATTTCTTCTTCTAAAGCAACGGGGAAGCAGAATTTTCCATTTTCCAGTTTGTACTGTTCTTTGATGCGGCCGGTGATATAGAGAAATCCATCCTTATCCAGTCGGCCGCGATCTCCGGTGCGAAAGCCACCGTCTGGTGTCATGGCAGCTTTCGTGTCTTCAGGTCTGTTGTGATAGCCCTTCATGACATTGGGGCCGTAAATAATAATTTCACCGTCCGTCGCGCCTTCTTCAACTACGGACTGGTCGATAACGATTTTGACTTTCTCAATAGCCTTGCCGACACTGCCTAATCGGTAATCAAGGGAGCCATTCATTGCGGCTGCCGGCGATGTTTCCGTCAGACCGTAGCAATCGTAGATGGGAATGCCTATATCGAAGAAGAACTGAGCAATTTCTGGGTTCATGGCCGCACTGCCGCTCATTGAACCCATTAGTCTGCCACCGAGACGCTCTCTTATTTTTTTGAAAACAATCTTATCCGACAGTTGGAATTTAAGGTTAGTCATGAGATCGGATTTCCCTTTTGCCGCCAGTTCCCGTTTTTTCCTCGCAGCTTCAACACCCATCACAAAGAGAGTTTTTGCCAATCCTCCTTCCTTGTTCATCTTAGTCCAAAGACCATCGTAAATCCTGTTGAAGACGCGAGGCACAGCAACCATAAATGTGGGTCTTACTTGAAGGATGTCATTGACAATTGTTGATGGACTTTCCGCCAAACCCATAGCTCCGCCAAGATACGTAAGCGCAAATAATTCAGCAGTTTGACCGAATGAATGGGCCCAGGGCAGAATAACCAGATTCACAACTTCATTCTCTTGAAGTTCAGGATACAACTTCATACCTGCCAATGCATTGCTGGTAAAATTGCCGTGGGATAGCAAAACGCCTTTGGGATTGCCGGTTGTGCCGGATGTGTAGATGAGCTCCGCAATGTCGTCAGATTGAGGACGTTGGGAAGGAACCGCTTTTGCCGCACCCATTTTTTCAACCGCGGCCATTGAGTGTTCTCCTTCGGCATCAATGACGAATATATGCTTAAGGGTAGCGATATCTTTAGGGAAATCCTTTATTTTTTCATAAATTTCCGGCTTTGAAACAAAGAGGACGTTTATCTGACTGTCGGTAATGATGTATTTCCATACCTGAAGCAGCTCCGCTTCATACATAGGAACAAAACGTGCAACTCGTCCCCATGTGGCAAAAGCGGCAACAGCCCATTCCACACGGTTGTTGGCGATTATTCCGACGGCGTCGCCGTTGCCAATTCCAAGTTGGGCAAGCCCTGCACGGAGATTGTTAATCCGTGTGTCGACCTCTTTAAATGTTACCCACTCGTAAACACCGTTTTTGTTTTTCGTCCCGAAAAGTCTTCGATCGGCAAATTTGGCAGCGCTCTCTTCCCACCAATCAATCAAATTGTCCGGCTTGTCTAATGTCCAGGTATGCATTTGAAATTCCTCCATTATTTTACTTACACGCGGGGAATTTCATCCCCTGCGGGTTTTTACGACAATACTCCACCCCCCACAGGTTTAATTACTATAAGGCATTTTTCTAAAAAATTCAATCAAAACGTGAAACATATTAAACAATTAATAAACCAGTCGGTAAACATGGTTCCTAATAAATTAAGGAAAAGAGGTGCAAGAAGAAAATAACTGCATTACTGGACATAAAATTGTGCTGTAATTATTATTCTTGTCATGGTGTCGAAAACACTAACTGATATAATAACAAAGACTTATATTTCAGATTTCGCTGTAGAATTAATAATATCTGTTAATAGATGCCCATCTGGCAACCACCGGCGATGGTTGCGCCCAGTTCAACACATTGAGCAAGAATTTCTTTTGTAATCTCACCCTTGGCTATAACCGGCTGAAAAACAGTTTTAAATTTATAGCCCAGCGCGATGCGATCGATAGCTCTTAGTGCTCCTGTGCCGTCGTTTCCCGCACTGATGAACACAACAAAAGGTTTACGAAAGACCTTTTCATGCGCGCTGTAATAAGTGCGGTCAAAAAAATCCTTCACCATCCCGGACATGTAACCAAAGTTCTCCGGCGTGCCGATAGCCAGACCGTCGGCTGTCAAAAGATCTTCCAGCGTGGCGTCTGCGGCCTTCTTCAAGATCACTTCCACGCCTTCGATAGACTTTGCACCTTCAGCAACAGCCTGCGCCATCTTTTGAGTTTTCCCTGTCTGCGAATGATAAACGATTAATATTTTAGCCATATTTTATCTGCCATCTCTCACTTTTTCCTTTGATGTATCTGTTTTATTTTTTGGCATCTTTTCCTGATCAGAAGAATTTCTTCGCCGAGGAGACCCAGGGATTCCAGAAAATCCTGATGTGCTTCAGGCGATGACGTTTCGAACTCCGTATGCCAGCGTTCCATACCGTTCTCATCCAAACCGGCCTTGCGCAAGTATTTGATCCATTTTTCTTTCGTTAAAACGCGTGTCGAACGGATCAGCGTTTTATCATCCAGCAGACTGAGAATAAATTTTTGCTGCTGGCGTAGACGGCTGATTTCATCATTAATGTCCTTGAGCCTCCGGTGTAATATTTCCGTGCGATGTGATGAGCCGCCGCTGACAAGTTTTCTAATCACTCTTAATGGAATGCCGGCATTCCGCAACCGGGAAATTTCTTCCATCAGCAGATAGTCCTGTTCGGAATAAATACGATAATCCGCCCCGCTTCTTTCCCGCGGCGACAGAAGTCCGATTTTGTCATAATAAAGAAGCGTGCTTCTCGACAATCCAAATTTTTTGGCAATCTCCGAAATAGTATAGGTCACAGACATCCCTGAAATATGCCCAGACCGACACCTCTGCAATACCGGAACGGGGCTCATTGTTTATAGACTTCTTACTTCTTTGATCCTCTTCGCATCCAGACCAAGCCATTCAAGAAAGTTCTGATGACCCTGAGGGTTTTTCTCTTCAAAAAGGCAATGCCACTTTTTCATGTCGGCATCTTTCAGTCCGATCTCACGAAATAATTCAACCCACTGTTCAACAGTTACTTTGCCCATTTTTCTCATCCTTTCACTTTTATTTTTTTCATGGCCAATGGTAACGCGAATCTTAAACTATGAAGTTATAGACGGGTCAAGAAGTATTTTAATGAAACTTAGTGGCACTCGCTGAGAGCGAACGAGATGAAGCGCGAAGCGTAAGAGGGACTATACCAAGCGCTTTGGGATAATAAGCATAAAAAGTAAAATCCCCTTTAATCCCCCTTTAAAAAAGGAAAATAAAAATAAATGGTTCAAAACGGATCGGGTACAAAATCGAAATCAAACGTAATTATCCCAACTTTAGTTCTGATTTTTATGGGAATCTTTTTTTCATCTGCCGTTACCCAAATTTTAAGCTGCGGATTGTCGCTCTTTTTTACCACTTTATCTTTTTCCAGTTTATCCAGCATATTCATATTAGGCGTGATTTCAATGGTGTCGTAAGTTTTTTCTCCGATTTCAACTTTACTTCTTTTGCCAACAATCGCTCGGACTTCAATGTTGAGATTGCCATCTGTCATCGGTATAATAATCTCTGAGTTTTCTTTAAGACTCTGATAGCGAAGAACGTAAAAAAGACCCAGCGGATCGACGGTTCCCGGCGAAATATTAATCGGCCGTCTTGTCTCGCCGAAATTAGTGTAAGTAGCTTTGAGATTTTCCCAGTCAAATTTTATGTTTTCATCACGCGGATGTTCACTTTCTGTTTTCTTTTTATAGAAAACGCTGTGAGTCATTCCGCTATCAACATAGGAATCCTGCCTTTCCCGTATTTTATAAACGAGATCTACTACTTTGCTGGTTTTTGTGGTCATAACAAAGTGGTAGGATTCAACGCCATTGAATATTTCTTTAGGAAGGACCTCCAGCGTGAGCTCTCCGGCGGGAATTATCCCCCATCTCCCATTATACTTCAGTTTTTCTCCTACATGAAAAGGGATTACCTTGTCCGGTTCTTTGGCGGCAGTGTTGATGATGGCAAAATTCAGAAATATTATGCATAATAAAACAAAAAGAATGTATTTGGCAAATCCTCTATGAACACTTTTCTTTATCAAAAGAATTACAGCATTTCTGTCCTGTAAAATCATTCTATTAACCTTTCTACCTTTATGATGCTTTTATATCATATATTAAGCCGGATTTCAGTTATTATTAGAATATGCCGAAATGGCCGGTTTACGATAACGATACGTACCGAATAGCTATTGACACGGCATGGCTATTTGGCTATATTGCCAAATACATATACGAGGGGGATCGAAAATGAAAAGTAATATAAAAACCCGGCATGAAGCGCGGGCGAAAATTATTAAGGCAATGGCGCACCCAAGCCGCCTGTTCATTATCGAGGAATTAAACAAGCGTAAATGTTGCGTCCATGAACTGACAGAAATGATCGAGGTCGACACATCCACAGTCTCCAAGCATTTGAGTGTTTTGAAAAATGCCGGGCTGGTTACCGATGAAAAACGGGGGAATTCCATCTTCTACAGTCTGCGTTGCCCCTGCATCATGGATTTTGTCAGTTGTGTAGAAGATGTACTTTCTTCCAACGCCAAAGAACACGTAAATATTCTGAAGTGCTGTAAATAGCGAAAGGATTAAATTATGAAAATAGCAATACTGGGTATGGGTTGCGCGACCTGCAACAAACTGGAAGATACGGTTCGTCTTGCTGTCAAAGAAACGGGTATTGACGCGCAGATAGATCATGTCAAAGACATTAAGCAAATTATGGCCTACGGTGTAATGACAACTCCCGCTTTGGTGATTGACGGAAAAGTTGTAACGGCAGGTAAACTTCCAACTCTGGCGGATATTAAAAAGATGATCGGCGGTAAATAAAATGGCTGAGTGCTGTAACACGGATAATGGCAACAAGAAAAAAATAAATTATTATATTCCGTTTGTGCTGATTCCTTTAGCGGTTGTGATTTATATTTTTCTGGAAAGAGGCGTTGATTATTTCGTCTATGAAATACTCAATCTGGACAAATCATCTCACTTGACCGAAGCAATCCGATTTTTTCTCTACGACACGCCCAAGGTTTTTATCCTGCTTACTGTCATTGTTTTTGTTGTGGGTATTATCCGCTCATACTTCTCGCCGGAAAAAACCAGAAAAGCGCTGGAAGGGAAACCCTTGTTCGCCGGTAATGTCATGGCCGCGGGGCTCGGCGTTTTAACGCCTTTTTGTACCTGTTCGGCCATACCGCTTTTTATCGGCTTTGTGGAAAGCGGTATTCCGCTGGGCGTTACCTTTTCTTTTCTTGTGGCCGCACCGATGATTAATGAAGTCGCGCTGGTTCTGCTCTTCGGCCTCTTCGGCTGGAAAACTGCTCTGCTCTATGCTACCACCGGATTGCTTATCGCTATCGTTTCCGGCTGGGTGATCGGCAAACTAAAAGTAGAGCGCTTTGTCGAAGAATGGGTTTATGAAATCAAAGCCGGTGATTTACAGATGGAAGAACAAAAGATTTCTTTCATCGATAGAATTCAGGCTGGCTATACCGCTGTTGTCGATATAGTTTCCAAGGTCTGGATTTACATTGTGGCGGGCATTGCCGTCGGCGCGGCCGTTCACGGCTATGTGCCGGAAAACTTTATGGCCTCGATTATGGGCAAGGACGCGTGGTGGTCGGTTCCTTTAGCAGTGCTAATCGGCGTTCCGCTTTATTCCAACGCGGCAGGCATCATCCCGATTCTGCAGGCACTGCTCGAAAAGGGCGCGTCCCTCGGCACTGCGCTGGCGTTTATGATGTCGGTAATCGGACTATCGCTTCCGGAAATGATCATTTTAAGAAAAATTATCAAATTGCCGCTGATTGTAATATTTATAAGTGTCGTTGCCACAGGCATTATGATTGTAGGCTTCCTGTTTAATATAATCTATTAAAATTGACTTCAACATTAAGGAGATTATGACACATGAAATTGCGTTCAAAATTATCTATTGTAACTGCGATACTACTGACTGTTTTTACCTTCTTCATGCTTTCAATGGATTACCGTGATGCATCCGCTCAAGTTACTTCCGATAAACCGGCGGCAACAAAAGCACCTGACAAAGCGAAATCCGATGGCATATTGGTCACATTTGTTGAAATCGGTGCGGCCAGGTGCATTCCCTGCAAGGCCATGCAGCCGATCATGAAAGCTGTGGCAGAAGAATATAAGGGGCAGGTCATGGTTGTCTTTCACGATGTCTGGACGCCACAAGGTAAAGTCGATGGGATGAAATACAATATCCGGGTAATCCCGACACAGGTATTTCTGGATAAAAACGGCAAGGAATATTACCGCCATGAAGGTTACTTTCCAAAAGATGAGCTTGTCAAAGTAATCAAGATGCAAGGTGTCAAATAATGATCGTTGAGTTGTTTACCTGGCTTACGAATGCCCTGACCCAATCGCCGGATATTGCCATTGGCGCCGCGTTTATCTGGGGGGTGCTTTCAGTCATTCTGTCGCCTTGTCATATCGCGTGTATTCCCCTGATAGTTGGTTTCATTGACGGGCAGGGAAACATCTCCACAGGGCGGGCATTCGGCCTTTCGCTGCTTTTCGGATTAGGTATTCTGATTACCATTGGCATTATTGGACTCATCACGGGACTTGCGGGAAGAATGATCGGCGATATAGGCGGCTATGGCAGCTACTTTGTGGCTGTTGTTTTCTTTGCTGTCGGTCTTAATTTGCTGGGAATATTGCCGCTTCCTTTTATGGAAGGCGGAGCCGCGAATCCTAATTATAAAAGAAAAGGGTTCCTCGCAGCTTTCATTTTGGGACTTTTGTTCGGCATTGCTTTAGGACCCTGCACCTTTGCATATATGGCCACAATGTTGGGAGTTGTTTTCAGCATAGCTTCCACTAAAATCGTTTTTGCGCTTTCCCTGCTTCTGGCTTATGGTATCGGACACTGCACGGTTCTTGTTTTAGCGGGCACATTCACAGAAGTCGTTGAGCACTATCTCCATTGGAGCGAAAAATCAAAAGGCGCGGTTATTCTCAAGAAGGCTTGCGGCATTCTTGTGATTATAGGCGGCGTCTATTTAATACTTTTAAACATATTATAATCGGGAGGATATAATTATGTCGGAACACGTTGCCAGTCGATTATCTTTTTTGGATCGCTTCCTCACTTTGTGGATTTTCGCCGCCATGCTTTTAGGAGTAGGCCTTGGCTATTTTATTCCCGGAGTGGAAAGTTTTATTAATAAATTTCAGGTGGGCACAACGAATATTCCCATCGCCGCCGGACTTATTCTGATGATGTATCCTCCTTTTGCCAAAGTGAAATACGAAGACTTACCGGAAGTTTTCCATAACGGAAAAGTTCTTGGATTATCACTTGTGCAAAACTGGTTTATCGGACCGGTCTTAATGTTTATCCTGGCGATTGTGTTTCTGCCGGACAAGCCTGAATACATGGTGGGTTTAATCATGATTGGGCTCGCACGCTGTATCGCGATGGTTATTGTCTGGAATGAACTGGCCAAAGGTAACACGGAGTACGCAGCCGGTCTCGTTGCTTTCAATAGTATTTTTCAGGTTCTTTTTTACAGCGCTTTTGCCTGGTTTTTTATTACCGTCCTGCCGCCCTATTTCGGATTTTCCGGCAGTATTGTAGAGGTAAGTATCGGACAGATTGCCAAAAGCGTTTTCATCTACCTGGGCATTCCCTGCATTGCCGGTGCTCTGACCAGACTAATCGGTGTGAAGCTCGTGGGGAAAGAAAAATATCATGCGCGATTTGTTCCGCTGATCTCTCCGCTGACACTTATTGCTTTGCTTTTCACCATTGTGGTGATGTTCAGTCTGAAAGGCAACCTGATTATTACACTCCCACTGGACGTTGTAAGAATTGCTATTCCACTGCTTATTTATTTTGTGGTTATGTTTTTAGTATCGTTCTATCTGGGAAAAAAAATGGGAGCAGACTATTCCAAAACAACTACGCTGGCCTTTACGGCGGCAAGCAACAATTTTGAATTAGCGATTGCCGTGGCCATTGCCGTCTTCGGTATAAATTCCGGAGCGGCTTTCGCGGCTGTCATCGGCCCACTGGTGGAGGTTCCGGTGATGATCGCTTTAGTAAATGTTGCCTTGACGTTTCAGCAGAAATATTTCCGGCAATAGACACATTTTGAAGGAGACCCGATATTGTGAAGATAACGGAAGGCGTTAAAAAATATCGCAACATTATCACAATCGTTTTGGCGCTGATCGGCATCGGGATCATGGCGTATTACGACTACTGCGATACGACTTGCAGTTATTTGAAAGGTGATATTTTTGGAATTGACCTCAAATTTGTCGGCATCGCTTATATGGCAGTGATTATCGCTTTTACCGCCTTCAAGCAAATGAATTATGTCAGGGCGCTGCTGGCGGCTGGTCTGGGTGTGGAAGTTCATCTTTATGCTTTTCAGGTGCAAAATGACGTGTATTGTCCTTTTTGTCTGGCTTTTTCAATCATGTTGATTTTATCGTTCATCATTAACTATGAGATTCCCTCCGCCTGGCGCGGAAACCACAGCAGGATGTGGCTATATTTTCTTGGAGAGGTTGATTTTCCTATGTTTAAAATAAATAAACTGCCGTTGTTGATCTTCAGTTTGTTAGGATATTTAACTGTTTTATTGACTTTTTCCGGTTCCGTCACACCCGTCTATGGACAAACAACTGGCGGAGTGGTCCCTACTCTGGGCAAAGGGGAATATGAAATTGTAATATTTGCCGACTATTTCTGTCCGCCCTGCCGGCGCATTGATACAAAGGCAGAACCACTATTGAAGGAATTGCTGAATTCCGGCAAGGTAAAAATAGAATTTGTTGATGTTCCCTTTCATAGCGCCACGCCTATTTACGCCAAATATTACCTCTATGCGGTAAATGCCAATGCTGACGCGAGCAACGTTATGAATGTCCGAAAAATACTTTTTGACGCGGCACAGGACAGACACATCCAGACAGAAGAAGCTCTGATCGCTTATCTGAAAGAACAAAATATTTCATGGAAAACAATGGATGAAAAATCCACTTTTCCGATCTTGAGCACCATAATTAAAAAAAATAAAATTGATCGGACTCCCTCCTGTGTCATTCGATATTCTGTAAAGGATGTCAAAAAATTCATCGGTGATGATGAAATTTGGAATGGACTGGTTAAATTGAAAGAGCATATATCAGTCGGGAAAAAGTAATCTCTGGAACTGCACCGGTTGTGTAGATCGAAAAAATATTAATTGAGAAATGAACGTCAAACGAAAAGCAAACAACAAGGGCCAGCCGTTAAAAGATCCTCTCAGAAGGTTTTCTCTTTTTTCAACAAAGCCTCCTCTTTCGAAGCTCTACATTGAACCCACCACTCAGTGTAATCTTCAGTGCCGTACCTGTATCCGAAACTCATGGGATGAGCCTATCGGCTCCATGGATATGACCATCTACCGAAAGCTGCTCTCTGATCTTAAGGATTTTAAAACGCTGAATACCATAGCCTTCTGGGGCTACGGTGAACCGCTTGCACATCCGGAAATTGTTAATATGGTCGCTGAGTCTCATGAAATTGGTCTGAAAACAGAGGTCATCACCAACGGCCATCTTATTGATAAGGATACGGCAAAGGGCTTTATTCAGGCTGGTCTGGATACACTTGTTGTCTCTGTTGACGGAACCAACCAGGCATCATACGAAGATGTTCGCATTGGTGGAGACCTATCCAGAGTGGAAGAAAATATCAGAGGACTGAACTTGCTGCGCGCAAAGATGTCCGGGAAGAAGCTCGATCTCGGCCTGGAGTTTGTCATTATGAAGAGCAATATTCACCAACTTCCTGATCTTGCGCATAAGGCACACTCCATGAAAGCAGACTTTATCATGTTGACTAATCTTCTTCCGTGCACGGAAGATATGAAGGATGAAATCCTCTATTGGATCAGTGCCACAATAAATGAAAACGAGGAGCGTCCCAAATGGTCTCAGGAACTAATGCTGCCCCGAATGGATTTTCGTACCGAATACCTAACCCCGCTTATGGAATTTTTGAAAAGGCTGGATAGGCCTATGCCGGAGATTAGAGATATTCCTCAAGAATATTGTTGCCCTTTTGTTCAGAGGGGTTCCGCGGCAATTACCTGGTCAGGGGATGTAAGTCCATGCATCGCGCTTATGCATTCTTACCGTTGTTACATTCTGGGCAGAGAAAAATTCATTAAGAGATATTCTGTTGGAAATATCGCCCAGGAAAAGATTGGTGATATCTGGAATAAAAATAACTATCAGAACTTTCGAGATCGGGTGCTTACTTTTGATTTTTCACCTTGCGTCCAATGCAGCGGTTGTAGCTATTCCGAGACGAACGAAGAAGATTGTTTCGGAAATGCTCACCCCGTGTGCGGTGATTGTCTCTGGGCAAGAAGTGTTCTGTTGTGCCCATAAATTTTACATCAAGCCAGATATAATTAAGCCACGCTTTTGCGCGGCTTAATTATATCAGCGGTGCAAATACTCGAAGACTAATCCTGTTATTTTCTAACTTATTAAACTTTTCAGACAGCAGCAAGGCGTCTTGATTTTTTCTTCAGTTGGCTTATCTGGTGCCTCAATCGGGATGATTTCTCGTTTTCTTTAGATTCCAGTGCCTGCCATCTCAGAGTTTTCAACTCACGAATTTTCGCCTTCAGCTCAGATTTGGTCATCTTGATTTTGCCTATATGTTTCTTTTTCCTGGCTGGTGCTTCGTCCTTGATACCCCGCGCTTCTTTGATGAAAGCAACGAGTTCCTCCTTCTTCATATCGTGGATTGCTCTTTCATGAGGGATATCCTCGGCAATCTCCCGTAATTCTTTAATGGTCAACTTCTCCAGGTGTTTTTCATCATGTTCTTTATGTTCTTTCTTATGGGTTTCTTCGGACATCGCGCATAAACCTCCTTATTTTTTTAATATTTTGGGAAATCAACATGCAATGCATAAAATAAATTAGAGAATTTTTATACCACAACCGTTGATCTGATTCAACCCCAGCGGAATTACATAAAAAGGATGTGACAAATTCATTAGAGAAAAAGCCGTTAAGGATCAGCCTGATTGATTTGGCTTCAAAATCTCAGAAGAAATATTTTCAGATACATGCTTGATAATAGGATAGATTATAGTTATATTGCTGATAAATCTATTATTTCGGGGAGCTTAAAAGAAGATGAAATCATTCGGACTGTGCTTTATTCCTCTTTTTGTAGCTGTCGATGCCATTGGCGTATTACCTTTATTTATGAATCTCACAGAAGACATCGAGCAGAGCAAAATCAAAAAAATTATTATTCAGTCAATGATTACGGCATTAATTGTCGCTCTTGCTTTTATCGCCGTGGGCACGGCAACGTTAAAGTTGCTGGGCATCAGCGTTGCCGACTTCATGATCGCAGGGGGAACACTTCTTTTTGTAATTTCCATCCGGGATCTCCTTTCCACCGAGAAAAAAAATTATGCGATTGACCTGGAAAGCATGGGCGCAGTACCCATCGGCGTACCGCTAATCACAGGGCCAGCCGTGTTGACTACATCCATGCTTTTGATTAACGAGCATAGTTTGTTTATTACGTCTTTGGCTATTATTACCAATATTTTGATTGCCGGCGCCGTATTTTTCATGGCCCCACTTATCAACCGGATTATTGGAAAAACAGGTTCCAAGACGATATCTAAAATTACCAGCCTGCTTCTGGCTGCGATCGGTGTAATGATCATCCGCCGAGGTATTGCCATATTTATTGCTCATGGTATCTGATTCTACGTGTCATTCGACACTATTTAGCACTTTGGCAATCAATATTGCAGTAACCTATATATTTCGATACCTTATTCGACCTGTATATTCCTTTAAATTTCTTGATAAATATTTTTTGAGCCAATACTTGACATTATGACTTTAACAATATATAAGGCGCAACCTGTATAAAAAGGCCAGGATGTCCCCATCGTCTAGAGGCCTAGGACACGGGCCTTTCACGCCTGTAACCGGAGTTCGAATCTCCGTGGGGACGCCAAATATACATTTAAAAAGGGCAACTTGGGAAAAGTTGCCCTTTTTGTTTATCTAAAATCTAAATTTAAATTTGAATCTTATTCTTCTTTTTTCTTACTTGACTTCTTTTTTGTTGCTTCTTCATCTGCGTCAGCTGACTGTTTTTTAGGTTTTTTCGGTGCTTCTCCATCCGAAGCAGCCGGTTGCTTCTTTGGTTCTTTATCAGCCTTCTTTTGTTTCGGCTGGGCCTGTTTTGGTTCCGCTTTTTCCTCTTTTTTCGCCGCTAGTTCAGCCTGTTTTTGCACTTTAGCTTGCGCTAACACTTCGGTAAGTTTAACAAATTTCTCAAACGCCGCAATCCTTACATTAGTCTCTTTTATTTTTGATTTCAGGCTTTTAACAAGAGGATCTTTTTGAACTTTATCTTCACCAATCCCTTTTTGAGCCAGTTGCTGCAAACGCAAATCAAGTTTTTTTTGAAATATCTTGAGCTGTTCAATTCTCACATCCTTGCTTTTTGATGCCATTTTTCCCTCTCCTTGTGTTTATTAAATAGTTTATATCTGATAGCAATATTTTCGCCTGAAAGCTATAAATTTATTACCATTTATAAGATTAATTTTCTATTAAAATCACCGCCATTTTTTATCTTCTTTCCATAAGCCCTATGACTTCAATATGCTCCGTTTGCGGAAACATATCCACAGGTAACAGACTCCGTAAATAATAACCACTTTCATTTAAATATTTAACATCCCGCGCCTGCGTAGCCGGATTGCAGGAAACATAAATGATCTTAAGCGATTGCAAATCTACAATTGTTTTCAACAACTCTTTTTCACAACCACTCCGGGGAGGGTCAAGGATAATCAAATTAATTTTATCTTCTGGCGGTAAAATGTTCTTTCGTAATACGTCTTCGACATCTCCGCAAATAAATTTTACGTTTTTTACACCGGCGCTTTCAGCGTTTATTTGCGCATATTTTACTGATTTTTCATTTATTTCAATCCCTATAACATTTTTAGCATAGGACGAAAGAAAAATAGAAAATAGTCCGCTACCGCAATAGGCATCAACTAAGGTATTTATTTCACTATTTGCGACCAGTCGGCAAACCTCATCCACCAATTGATCCGTTAAATATAAATTGGCCTGAAAAAATCCATCGCATGGCACCAGAAAATTTTCCCCTTTTACGACCCTGAAAATTGATTCTTTTTTGCCCGGTTGCTTGATAGGAAAATCTGACCAAATTGTTAGCTGCTCGTCCTTAATACTTTCTAATTTTTCATTTTCTCGCAGAACACGCATTTTTTTATTAATTGTCTCTTCCATAATTTCACAATGTACGATGTCTACAAGATTGCCGCCGGAAACATCCAAAAAACCAATTTGCCGGCTACTTAACACGTTTTGGGCATGATACTGGGCTTTCCCCCGATAATGATAAACCTTTGGCGAAGCTATTGGCTCTAAAACAGGCGGAGATACAATTTTACCGATTTTCCAAAAAGCCTCCTGTACCTGCTTTTTTTTGATCTGCAACTGATGTTCATAATTTACGTGCTGGTAGCAACAACCACCGCATTTTTCATAATAGCGGCATAAAGGCTTTGCCCTGAATGGAGATGGTTTGATCACTTTTAATATCCTGCCGCGGAGAAATTTCTTTTTCAGCTGAGTAATTTCAATTTCCAGTTCATCGCCGGGAGCTGAAAAGGGAACAAAAGCCACAAAATTATCAATACGACCTACCCCCGCCCCGCCGAAAGCAACTGACTCAATTTTGATTATCGCACGATCTTTTATCTGCAAAATCACCCTCCTTTATGTAGATACCATATTGATAAAGTAACCGTCAACTTCAGGCAGTATTTTTCTTTACAACTCGGGCTAATCTTGTTAATTAGTTTCTCTTTAAAATGTTTTTTTTACGAGGCCGTTAAATGTCAGAAAGAAAATCAATACTTTGTCCCAATTGCCGCAAATTAATCAGTATGGACGAACCTTCCTGTCCCTACTGCGGACTTACGCGTCCCGGTTTACACAATACTGCCGGAGCTATTCGAAAAATATTTTTCGGCACCAATCCGGTCATGGCAATTATTTATATTAATATCGCTTATTATTTTCTGTCACTGATTTTTGGAGGAATTTCGAACGACGGTTCCTTCAACTTTCTTTCACCGTCAAATCAGAGTCTTTTTTTACTGGGAGCAAGCGGCACCTATCCTGTCATCGTAGAACATCGCTTTTGGACCTTAATTTCCGCTTCGTTCCTACACGGTGGACTTATGCATATTCTCTTCAACATGATGGCGCTATATCAATTGGGCCCTTTTGTTTTGCAGGAATTCGGCTTCCATCGTTTTATTAATCTATATATTATTACCGGAGCTTGTGGTTTCGCGGCTTCCGTTATATTCGGCGTTCCTTTTACCATCGGAGCTTCCGCCAGCGTCTGCGGATTAATCGGAGCTATTATATACTATGGCAAAAGCCGCGGCGGCTCTTACGGAGAAGCCATATATAAACAGGCCATGGGCTGGGTCATAGGGCTAATATTCTTCGGATTAATATTTCCCGGTATAAATAATTGGGCGCATGGTGGCGGGCTGTTATCAGGAATCGCTTTGTCCTTTTTGATGGGTTACAACGATAATAAACCGGAAAGCGCATGGAGCAAACTTTTGGCTTTTGCCTGCATATTACTTACGGCGGCAATTTTAATCTGGGCGGTCATCTCTTCGCTACTTCCCGGCTCAGGAATCGTAACGCTATAAAATTACATAAGAGTATAAGAGGAGCATTTTTTAGAATGTCCGATCAATCAAAGTCACCACAACCGACGTTGCAAGACGGTGATGAACTACATGGATTCAAAGTTTTGCGCGTGGAAGCATTTCCCGCAATACGAGTTACCGCATACGAAATCGAACACAAAAAGACCGGCGCCAAGGTTCTGCACCTGCACTCATTCGATCGTGAAAATTTATACGCGATTGGTTTTCGCACTCCGCCGGCTGATTCGACGGGACTGCCGCACATTCTGGAACATTCCGTTCTGGCGGGCTCCGAGAAGTATCCGCTGAAAGACGTTTTTAAAGAGTTGATGCGTTCGACGCTGCAAACTTTTATCAACGCTTTCACCTACCCTGATAAAACAGTTTATCCGGTAGCCAGTCAAATAAAAACTGATTATTTCAATCTGGCCCGTGTTTACACCGATTTGGTACTGCATCCGCGGCTGCTTAAGGAAACTTTCTTTCAAGAAGGTCATCACCTCGAACTTTCCGTGCCGGATGATTTAGAAAGCGATCTGGTTATTTCCGGCATAGTTTACAACGAAATGAAAGGCGCATACTCATCTCCTGATTCGCTGATGTATAAAGTTATCCAGGAAAATATCTATCCCGATAGCGTTTACGCTTTTGATTCCGGCGGTGATCCCGACGTGATTCCCACGCTCACTTATGAACAGTTTTGTGAATTTCATCGCACTTATTATTCGCCAACCAATGCACGGTTTTTAATTTACGGTGATATTACCACCTCCGAGCATCTTGCATTTCTTTCCGAAATGCTCTCTGGTTTTGATCGCGTGGAAATAGATTCTTCCATCAAAAGTCAGAAACGTTTGACGGCACCCCGCACTATCCGGAGCTTCTACCCCACAGGAAAAGATGAACCCCTCGAACATAAAACGATGGTAAATATCGCCTGGATGATGTCCGATAACACCGACCATGAAACTTCGCTTATTCTGGAAATAATCTCCGCCCTTCTTGTGGGCAGCGCGGCCAGTCCTTTGCGCAAAGCCTTAATTGATTCCGGCTTGGGTGAAGACCTCACACCGATAAGCGGTATTGAAGCTGATTTGAAGCACTTAATGTTTTGCGCCGGTTTGAGGAACACGCAAAGTGCGGATGCGCAAAAGATTGAGCAGCTGATTTTTGATACAATAAAAAATGTTGTAGACAATGGTTTTGATAAGGAACTGATAGAAGGTGTCCTGCATCAAGTCGAATTTCATGGCAAAGAAATAGTTCGCGGCTCTTATCCTTACGGCATTGCGTTGATGGGCGGCATCTTTCAAACATGGCTCTATGACGGAGATCCTTTAATCGGATTGGACTTCCCCCGGATAATTGAGAATATCCGCCAACTTTGGGCGGCAGATCCTCAAATATTCCAAAAAATGACCAAGCTTTGGTTTTTGGATAATCCTCATCGCATCCTGGCGATTATGGAACCGGATTCCGATTTCAACGAAAAAAAAGAAAAAGCCCTTCAGGATAAGATGGCCGAACTGAAATCATCGCTGACAAAAAGTGATTTGGCGCAAATAAACACTCAGGCGGCCCAGTTAAAGAAATTTCAAGCGGAGCCGGATTCGCCGGAAAACGCGGCTACAATACCAAAATTAAAGCTCGATGATATTCAGCAATCAATAGAAATCATTCCCTCGCAAAATTCTCTAATCGGAGGAGTACCCGCTCTGGAACATGATCTCTTTACCAACGGCATCGCTTATGTTGATTTGGCCTTTGATATAGCGCATGTGCCGGAAGAGCTTCAGCCTTATCTTCCACTTATGGGTAAAATCATTACCGGAATGGGCGCTGCCGGTTTTACTTATGAGGAGATGGCCAAACGCATCGCCCTCACGATGGGCGGTTTTGGCTATGATCTGGCCACGGGCTTTTCCGCGGATGCCAGTACAAACTGGCAAAAAATGGTTTTCTCCTTTAGCGCGCTTTACCGCAATCTACCGGAAGCAATAAATATTGTGATCGATACTATTTGCGCCGGAGATTTGAGCGCTTATGCGCGGATGCGGGATTTGATCTCAGAGAGAAAAAATAATCTGCAATCGGCTATTGTACCTTCAGGACACATTTTTGCTAAAATGGCGGCAGGCGCCGCGCTTAGCCTTCCCGCTTATCGGGATGAACAATGGCATGGCCGCACGCAACTGAAATTCGTGCAAAACCAGGCCAATAATTTCGAATCGACCAAACAAGATTTGCGCGAAAAACTGGAAGCATTACGAAAAATTTTATTTAACAAGGAAAACCTGATCATCAATGTAACTGCCGAAACTAACGGACTGAAGATCGTAGAAGAAAATATTGTACGACTTCTGGATAAAATTCCGAAAGCAGCGCCGATGCAAACAACAACAAAACCAAGTTTGCCTCCCGTGTTTGCCGGCATTTCCATACCCGCGCAGGTATCTTATGTCGCCTATGTTTTGCAGGCTCCTGCTTATATTGACCCGGCTTCCGCCCTGTTGATGATTTCTGCTAAAGAACTATCCAACAGTTATCTTTACAAACATATTCGTGTGCAGGGTGGAGCTTATGGCGGAATGTCTTCTTTTGATTCAACGCTGGGCTTGTTTTCTTTTCTTTCTTATCGCGACCCGCATATTGTGGAAACACTGCAAGTATTCAAAGACGCGCAAGCATTCTATTCTCAAAATGAAATTTCATTAGAAGAAATGGAAAAGGCAATCATCAGTACAATTGGTATGCTGGATAGACCATTAGATCCGGCAGGTCGCGGTCATGCCGCTTTAATACGCAGTTTTGCCGGAATTAACGACGATATGCGCCAGAAATTCAGAACCGATATTTTGTCCGCTACTCCGGGGAAGTTAAAAGATACTTTGGTTGATTATTTTTCCCGGACTGCAAAATCAGCGGCGGTAGCCGTGTATTCCGCTCCGGAGAAATTAAATGATGCCAACACAAGGATGGAAGAAAAACTTCGTATTGAAAATATTTTTGAAACTTAAATCAGGTGAAACCTTTTCGCTTTCATTGAGATAAAGCCCTGCCCCCGTGGGAGCAGGGCTTTATACCTGTCTGGTTTTTCTAATGCGTTATTACATTAAGTGAATAGACGTCAGTGTCGGTCGTCTGTGTGCCAACCAGGAACTTTCCATCGTACGACAACTGCCCATGAAAAGTAGTCTGATATAAAGCGGACCCGGCTAAGGTTGCAGTGCCTGACGAACCAATCGAGATAGTTTCGGTTCCGGAGGGACCACTACCCGAACCACTGGTCACATAGTCGGGGTTAAATGTCATTACGCCACCGCTGGTAATGGACATGGATTGATGTGACCAGAAATCATCAGCGCCGGTGGCGAGCGTATGAATAAACGACGTTCCGGCTATTTGACTGGTAGAGCTGGACTGCCCGTCGGTAATCTGGATGATCATCATATGATATTCAGTTCCTCCCGATTCTGTGATTGTCCCCACAATCGTCTTCTTATCGGCCGATAGGAATCCCTCGAAAGAATCATCCATGCCACTCATCTCGACAATCCCACTGCCATTCACTGACATTGTCGCTCCGACAGCTCCCGGCGTTTCCGTGCCGGACGGGTCGGTCTGACTGCTTAAGGTTACTGCACCGGTACCGTCTGTGCTTCCCGCCCCATACTGCCACTTGTTACTTGAGCCTACATTAAGTTGATGGAAAACGAAATTCTTGCTCTGTACGTCGGCGTTCGCATACGAAGTCCCTGAAACCACTTTCTGAATGACAAACAATTGGTTACCGACGCTGCCCGGTCCCGTTCCGGCAATGAAGTTCTTGTTCGATGTCATAGTATAATGAGAATCGGTTGGAATGGCGTTGTCAGTTTCGGATATCTCGCCGGTTGTTTCATCAATCTCCCACACTATCGGGCCTGTTGGACCGGCTGAGCCTCCTTCAGAATCAAGGATACTGACAAAGGTTAGTGTCCCCGCGGAATTGACAGTTACGGTGCCACGCATCCATCCGCCGCCTGTATTCAGCATTTGCACGTTCCATGTTCCCTCAAGATCGGCCTGCGTAAAATTAGCTGCTGCTGACGCGAAATCATTTCCCGTAGAATCGGAGCCGCTCAATGTTAGATCAAGATAATCAGGCGTGAATGCGTAGCCCGAATGGTATGGCGTCACGGTATAGTCGCCGTCAGGAAGATTGGGGAAACTGTAGGTTCCGTTTGTGCCTGTGGTAACCGATCCTGTTCCGTCACCGCTCAGTGTGATTGTTGCACCCGACACCCCAACGCCGGTTACCGTACCGGAAAGGGCGTGACCGGTACCGGCTGTTGCCACAAAGTCGACGCCAGCCATGTTTGATCCGTTGACAACGACTACCGCACTGGTCGGTTCAAACGTATAACCCGCCAGGACGGGTGTCACAGTATAGGTTCCGTTCGCCCGGCCCGTAAAGCTGTAAGCTCCGCTTGTAGTAGTAGTAGCGGTTGCCGCACCAGTTAGATTAATCACTACATTGGCCGCACCGGTTACCGTGCCTGCAATGCTGTAGGTAGTAGCAGGTGGCGCATCGTCTTTGCTACTGCAACCAACAGTAACCATCAGCAACATCAGCATGAAAAAATACAACAAAACATGAGTAGAAACTCTTCCTCTGTTCATACTTAATCCCCTTTAAAATGAATTTTTAATAATCGTATGTGTTTTAATGTAGGTTAACTCGTATAATTACCCGGTTTTTTAATTATACGCCAATATTTACGAACATCAAGAATTATTAACCGGAATTGCTAATTTCTCAATAAGAAACGGCGGTTAGAAAAACTCTAACCGCCGTAAACATTAAACTCATCTGAACAAATAGTCAGCGAGTGTCAATCCCACTCCACTCCGCTTCGGGGATAATTCGACTTACACTTCAGACTTCACTTCAGTCGTCTTCAGTGAGTCTCATTAAAACGTAAAGGTCAAACCTGCTGTAAAGATGCTTGCCCTGTAGTCAGCATCGATGTACATCCCATCGCTATATCTGTCACCAATAGTCGGCTTGGTTGCGAAGTATTTGTATCCAATACCCACGCTCAGATTTGGAGTTACGTCAAAATCCACACCGGCCAGAAACTGCCAGCAGAAAGCACCGCCTGATTCACTGGGCCAGATTTCTATACCCGATCCTCCGACTTGTCTTTCGGTTATGTCTCCAAAACTGGAATACGCATAACCCAGGCCAAATCCGGCATAAGGATGAATTGGCCCTTGCGGATAACGCGCCTTGAGGTTAAAGAGGACGGCATGTATGGTCATGGTCCCATCTAACGTAGCAGGAATACCACCGTGATCCGGTGAAGCAATCACTTTACTGTTATCTATATTATTATTAATATAATTGTATTCCATTTCCATAGCCATAATTCCTCTGGTAAAGGAAGTGTTCCAGCCGGATTTGACCCCAATAATATAACCATTGTTTAAAGTCATATCAAAATAGCTGTATCCATCATCCGGGTCCGAAATGGTCATCTTCTGTGGAATAACATACCCGCCGGAAATGCCGACATAAACACCCATATTTTCAGCTGCAAAAACAGATCCAACTGACAAAAACATAATCACCATGGCGACTGCCATAAAACTCAAAAATCTTTTTTTCATGCTAACCTCCTCTTCATTTCCTTAGTTATTTTGAATTTTTAAAAATTCAAACTTTGTATTTCACAAAAATAACACACGTACGACATTAAACATTTTACGTTTCATAATAACGTAATGAACTTACATAGAAATGTCAATAGAAGTTTCCATCTGCAAGATGAGACAACATGATTCTACATCAAAAATAATTGTCCCCTGATTGCTCACTAAAGACAACCAGGGGACTCTCTTTTATTTTTTACAAATCAACAATTTTTAAAAATAGTAGTGAACTCCAAATGTGGCGTTTATGCCGTGGAGTTTGATGTCGACATTGTCATTATCGTATATAATTCCAGAATAACCAACATCAAAATTGAACCCTACTTCAGGAAGCTGCGGGAAACTCCATTCTGCACCGATAAATACACCGGGGGTCCAGAAACCTTTGTTATCAATCATTTCATTGCCGTAAGCAGTGGCATCTATCTGACCGTAGCCAATTTTAGCTCCGGCATAGAATTTACTGTAGCTTCTGACAATAATGGCGTACATTGCCTTGGCTTCAATAGTCCACAAATCGGCTTCTAACAGCTTAAAGTCATCTACTTTAACGTCCGCTTTACCATAAAATCCACTGCCTTCCAGACCGATACGATCGCCTATCCAGCCGCGCACTGAGATACCGTTCAGAAAGCTACCGACAACCATTCCCTGATAACCGACACCAACTTTGTTGGAGATGAAATTCTTTGCCGCATCGTCCGCAGCAAAAACAGACCCGACGGACAAAAACATCATCACCATGGCGACTGCCACAAAACTCAAAAATCTTTTTTTCATAAAACCTCCTCTTCATTTCCTTGAATTATTTTTTGAATCTTAAACAACATTCAAAACTGGCATATTAAAAAAATGACATCTTGACGCTGCCACTTATTGACGGAGAAAATAATTCAATTATGTATAAATGTCAATATTTTTTTACATTTCAGTCAATCTATCTGCTTGATAATACAACATTTAATTTTTTTGTTTTCTTATTATTAAGAAATATTTTTTAGATTAATTTGATTATATGTCTTCATTTAAATGGAAATAAAAAACAAGGTGATCGTGATTAACAATCCGTATAAGAGGTGGAAAAAATAAACAGCCGCTTATAAACAAAAAGCCGGCAAATAAATTGCCGGCTTTTTGTTTCAGGACCAGAGTCTTAAAAAATATCTTATTGTTTTTCAGCGACACTTATACGCGCTATTGCCCTCGCCAGTGCACCGCGCATTATTTCGTATTCGGCATCTTCCTTGGTCATCTGACCTAAACGGCTTTCAGCGTTATCCTTTGCTTTTAAAGCCCTTTCTTTATCAATATGGTCGGATCTTTCGGCTGTTTCAACCAGAACTGTAACTTTATCAGAGGTAACTTCCGCATAACCGGTATTAACCGCGTAATACGTCTTTTTGCCTTCCTTAAGAAAATTCAACTCACCAATATCAACAGAACTTAAAAAAGCCTCATGCCCGCGCAATACACCAAATTCACCTTCCGTGCCCGGGATGGTCACTTCCTCAATTTTGCCTGAAAAAACCATTTTTTCCGGCGATACAATTTCCAGCATTAATTCATCTGCCATTTACTTTCTCCAGCACTATATTATTCACCAGCAATTTTCTTAGCTTTTTCCACAGCCTCTTCAATGCCACCAACCATGTAAAAAGCCTGCTCGGGCAGATCATCGTGTTTGCCTTCCAATATTTCTTTGAAGCCTCTTATTGTATCCGGAACGGAAACGAATTTACCTTCCGTACCTGTAAACTGAGCAGCAACGAAGAACGGCTGAGACAGGAATCTCTGAATCTTTCTGGCGCGGCTAACCGTCAGTTTATCTTCTTCGGAAAGTTCATCCATACCCAGAATGGCGATGATGTCCTGTAAGTCTTTATATTTCTGCAGAGTAACCTGTACCTGACGGGCAACTGCGTAATGTTCCTGACCCAAAACATTGGGATCAAGAATACGGGATGTTGAATCCAGAGGATCCACTGCGGGATAAATACCCAGTTCGGCGATAGGACGGGACAAAACGACGGTTCCGTCAAGATGCGCGAAAGTCGTCGCGGGAGCGGGGTCAGTCAAGTCGTCCGCGGGAACGTAAACGCACTGAACGGCTGTAATCGAACCTTTGGTCGTGGACGTAATGCGCTCCTGAAGTTCACCAAGGTCAGTAGCCAGTGTCGGCTGATAACCGACCGCGGAAGGCATACGTCCCAGCAAAGCGGAAACTTCGGAACCAGCCTGAGTGAAACGGAAAATATTATCAACAAAGAAGAGCACGTCCTGACCTTCAACATCGCGGAAGTATTCCGCAGCAGCCAGACCCGTTAAAGCAACTCGCGCTCTTGCTCCGGGGGGTTCTGTCATCTGTCCGTAAATCAAAGCGGCCTGCTTGATAACGCCGGATTCCAGCATTTCACGATAAAGGTCGTTTCCTTCACGTGTTCTTTCACCAACACCGGCAAAAACAGAAATTCCACCGTGGTGCATAGCGATGTTGTGAATCATTTCCATCATAACGACTGTCTTACCGACGCCTGCGCCCCCGAACATACCCATCTTACCACCACGAGGAAACGGTACCAAAAGGTCAATAACTTTAACGCCTGTTTCCAGAACGTGAACAGATGTATCCTGCTCCAAAAAACTGGGTGATTCACGATGAATCGGCATTTTAGTTTGCGCGTTAATTGGGCCAAGACCATCCACAGGACGACCGACGACGTTCTGAATCCGCCCCAGACATTCTTTGCCAACCGGAACCATGATCGGAGCGCCGGTATCTTTTGCTTTCATTCCGCGAACCAGACCGTCGGTAATATCCATAGCGATGCAGCGAACAACATTATCTCCCAGATGCAGCGCTACTTCAATGATCAAATTATCTTCCTGATCATTGATGGCCGGATTAGTAATTGAGATGGCATTTAATATACTGGGCAGTTTTCCCTCTTCGAAAGACACGTCAACAACCGGTCCAATAACCTGAACAATTTTTCCGATATTCATAACTATCTCCTTACAAATAGTCGTATTATTTTATTTTACATGCGGTAAAGCACCGCAGAAAAATTAGCCTTTGGCCAGAGCTTCCGTTCCGCCGACGATATCCATCAACTCTGCCGTAATCGCCGCCTGTCTGGCTTTATTCATTTTCAACGTCAATGAGCTAATCAACTCTTCGCAGTTGCTGGTCGCGTTATCCATCGCTGCCATCCTCGCTCCGTTTTCGCCTGCCGATGTTTCCAGCAGAGCACGGTAAACCAGAACGTGCACATACATCGGCAAAAGTTTCTGCAACAGAGCTTCTTCCGATGGTTCGTAAGCATAATCAAGGAATCTGTCCGGATCAACGTCAGCGTCTTGTCCGATAGAAGGCAGGGGAAATAATCGGACAACAGTTGGTTTCTGAACAGAGACATTCATGAACTGATTGTAAATCAGATAAAGTTCATCGTATTCTTCCTTGACAAAAGGCACGATAACCTCATCAGCTATGGATACTGCCAAAGTCATGTCAAACTTGCTTAAAACATCCACCTTTTGCGCCAAGACGTTGGCTTTTTTACGGAAATAATCTCTTCCTTTGCGTCCGACATTAATAAGAGCAACTTCTTTTCCGTCTTTGACTTTTTCTTTCATAAACCTTTCAGTCGCCTTGATCAGATTGGTATTAAAACCACCACACAGGCCACGATCGGATGTCATACAAATAACACGAAGTCTTCTGGGATCGCGCACGGCAAGAAGAGGATGCGACATGGTCTCCACGCGCAAGGCAAGACTGTTGAGCACATCCATGAATTTACCGGCGTAAGGCCGGAAATTATCCATTTTCATCTGCGCTGATTTAAATTTTGAAGCAGCAACCATATTCATGGCGCGGGTAATCTGCTTCGTCTTTTGAACAGCGGTTACTTTTCTTTTTATATCTTTTAGCGAGGCCACCTGGATTTCTCCTCAACTTTTTATATTGAACTTCAGTGAATTTTATTTACCAATGAAATCAAATTCAATTTCACACTTATTCCGCTACAAAAACGGAATCAAAAGATGTCATAACTTCCTTCATCTTCTTTTCCAGATCGGGAGATATTATCTTCTTGTCTTCTATCTCCTTCATAATATCGGGATGTTTGCTTTCCACGAAACTTAGAAGTTGTTCCTCATATACACGAACCTTATCCACCTCGTATTTATCAATGAATCCTTTGGTTCCGGCAAAGAGTACTACAATCTCCTGAGAAAGAGACATCGGCTTGAACTGCGGCTGTTTGAGTAATTCAACCAGACGAACACCGCGATCCAACTGTGCCTGCGTTGATTTGTCCAGATCGGACCCGAACTGGGCAAAAGCCGCCAGTTCGCGATACTGAGCCAGATCGAGTTTCAGCGTTCCGGCAACCTGTTTCATAGCCTTAACCTGAGCCGCACCACCGACGCGGGAAACCGAAAGACCAACGTTAATCGCCGGACGAATACCGGAGAAGAACAAACTCGGTTCCAGATAAACCTGGCCATCTGTAATGGAGATAACGTTCGTAGGAATATATGCGGAAACGTCACCGGCCTGTGTTTCAATAACCGGAAGAGCTGTAAGAGAACCGCCACCGAGTTCAGGGCTGACACGCGCCGCACGCTCGAGTAGTCGGGAGTGATTGTAGAAAATATCGCCGGGGAAAGCTTCACGTCCCGGCGGACGGCGCAGCAGCAGAGAAATCTGGCGATAGGCAACGGCCTGCTTGGACAAGTCATCGTAGATAATCAAGGCGTCCTGGCCGTTATCTCTGAAATATTCACCGATACTGCAACCGGCATAAGCGGCAACATATTGCAGCGTCGCGGGATCCGAAGCGCAACCGGCGACAACGCAGGTATAAGACAGAGCGTCATATTGTTTCAGTCTTTCCACAACCTGAGCCACTGTAGATTTTTTCTGGCCGATAGCAACATAGATACATTTCACACCGGTATCTTTCTGACGGATGATAGCATCAACTCCGATTGCTGTTTTACCTATCTGACGGTCTCCAATGATAAGCTCACGCTGACCACGTCCGATCGGCGTCATAGCGTCAATAGATTTGAGACCTGTATACATCGGCTGATTAACCGGCTGGCGTTGAATAACACCGGGAGCGACCATTTCAATTCGGCGAAACTCTTTGGTTTCAATCGGTCCTTTTCCATCTAGCGGTTTCCCTGTAGCGTCAATAACGCGGCCCAGCAGAGCTTCACCGACGGGAACCTGAGCGATTTTACCGGTTCTCTTTACTATGTCACCTTCTTTGATGTGAGTAACTTCACCCAGAACGGCAACACCGACATTATCCGCTTCCAGATTGAGAACCATGCCTAAGATTCCGCCGGGAAATTCCAGAAGTTCCATCGCCATTGCATTCTGCACGCCGTATACTCGGGCAATACCGTCACCAACGGACAAGACTGTTCCGGTTTCGCTTATATCCAGCTTTTTCTCATAGCTTTTGATTTGCTCAGAAATAATTTGACTAATTTCTTCAGCTTTAATTGTTTCCATGCCCTATCTTGCCTCCCCTAAGAGATTCCTCATATTGTTCAATTGATTTTTGATGCTGCCATCATAAAGTGTATCGCCAACTCCAATTACTACTCCACCCAAAAGAGAACGATCTTCTTCCACAGTCATCTCAACTTTCTTACCCATTGTTTTTTCCAGACTGGAGCTTATGAAAGATCGCAACTCGTCAGAAAGGGCATATGCCGTTTTTACATTGACCCTTACTTTTTTCAGAGCTTCGTCCATTAATTGGCGATAGCAAATTACTATATCATTCAAGATATCGATTCTTTTCTTATCCACCAGCAACCTTAAAAAGCTGATCGTCATGCCGGACAATTTAAGTTTGGCGATTACATTTTCCACAACGCCTTTCTTGCTTGCCTGCTCAAAGACGGGATTAGCCAAAAAATCGCTTAAAGATTTATTTTGGGAAACAATTGACGCAAACTGACTAAGTTCATTATAATACTGCTCTATTTGTTTTTGCTCATTCGCTATATCAAAAAAAGCACGCGCATAACGTTTGGAAATATTGCTGATCAATGTTTGATTACCACCTTTTCCATATATTCTTTAACCATTGTTTCGTGATCTTGTGCCGTAATACTTCGTTTAAGAATTTCTTCAGCCATTTGCACGGACACTTGAACTGATTGCGCTTTTAGCTGATCTGCTGCTTTTTTCAGCTCCTGCTCAATACGCGCACGAGCATCTTCTTTCATCTTTTGGGCGGTTTTTTCGGCATCTTCGATGATCTTTTGTTTTTCAGTTACACCCTGAGCTTTAATCATCTCAAAAATACCGTCTATTTCCGTTGATGCTTTATCGAGTTTTTCCGAATATTCGCGGTATTTTTTTTCGGCCTCCGCCTTTTTCTCTACCGATTTTTCAAGAGTTTCTTTAATTTCTACACGACGGCCGGCAAAAAACTCTTTCATCTTGGCGGCTAAAAGCCAATAAAGCAACCCCACTAAAAGAACAAAGTCAAAAGCCTTTTTGCCTAAATCAATCCACTTATTGCCCTCGTGACCGCCCTCGGCTTCACCTGAAGCAAAAGCAACACCGGCCACAATCAGCAGAACGACTATCGTAAGAAAGGAAGAAAGTGTTTTTTTCATTGCACCGACCTCCCCAATACTTTCTGAGCAATCTGCACAGATAATTCTTGAGAATGGCCATCCAAAATCAATTTGGCCTTCTCAACTTCCTTATCCATCTTCTGTTGAAACTCGCGCGCGATAACAGGTATTTCATTGCGAACAACATCAACAATGTTTTTAGCCTGATTTGCGCCCTCCTGAATTATTTCTTTTTTCGCTTCTGTTGCTTTAATTTTGGCTTGTTTTAGTTTTTCCTCATATTCAGCAACTCTTTTTTCCACAGATTCATTAAAAAGTCTGATTTCGTTTTCCGACTCTTCCAATTGTTTTTTGCGTCGGTCGATTATGGACAGGATTGGTTTATACAGCAGAATGTTAAGGACAAAAACTAAAGCCAGGAAAATAACCATTTGGATCAACATCGTGTAATCAGGAATAACTGTAACCATTTTTTACCTCTGTTTATCTGTTGCAAGTTCTATAAACATCACATGCAAACATTTGGCAGTTTTTATCAGTATGCATAGCTTCAAAAGTGCATGAAGTTTTATACTCACGTGTGTTTTGAATATTTTAAATCGAAGAACCAGAAATTTTACTTTTGATACTCCTGATACTCAAAACCGTGAGGTTACTAATCACAACATTATTTGCTTGTCAAGTATTTTCTGACCAGCAGTCTACTTTTTTATAAATGATTATTATAACAACGAAAACAGGCAAAAAGAGATTAATACTGATGTAAACAAATGTTTTTTTATAAAAAAGGTCTTGAGTGCAGGTTGCATTCCTGATCAATCCGCCTGATGAACATCCTTTTTTTTCTCAATTGCTTCAGCCATATGCGCCCGACCATCAAAAAGGGCGCCTTCTTCCATGATAAATACCGGAGCATTAACATCGCCCAGAAATTTGCCTGTGGAGTGGATATTAATTTTTTCTTTTACCTCAATATTGCCCTGCACGTCACCACTTATAAAAATACTTTTAACCGCAATGTCAGCTTTAACCAGCGCGCCTTCTCCAACGACTAATGATCCTTGTCCGTGAATTTCTCCCTGGAAATTGCCGTCAATGCGAACAGATCCGTTAAAGATAAGTTTGCCGATAAACTCCGCTCCCTGACCTAGAAAAGCCTTAATCTCTTCAACTTCTTTCTTTTTCTCCCACACATCATTCTCCTTGTAGTTTTGGTACCAAATCACGTTAATTAATTTAGTTTTACAAAGACCAATTACTAGCCCCGATAAACGGGATAAGTCCCGCCCTTACGGGGTAAGCGCGTTAATGAATTTGCTGTTAATTAGCAAGCAAACTCAAACTTGCTAATGCTTTAACGAAATTATTTTCTGCCAGATAACGCAGAAAATAATTTTTAACTTACTAACGCTGCAGAATAAATCTGCGTGCACTTACATTCATTAATAACCCTATGGCCGCCAGTAAAGAAAACATTGCCGATCCCCCGTAACTGAAAAAAGGAAGCGGTATACCAACAACCGGTAAGATTCCTAAAACCATTCCTATATTAATAAAAACTTCCCATGAGATAAGAGCGGTTATTCCAAACGCTATAATTGTGCCTAATAAATCTCTGGCTTGCAAGGCAATTTTTAATCCCCAAAAGATTATAGACATAAACATTATAATCAACACCAGTCCGCCTATAAAACCCCATTCCTCAGCAAAAACGGAAAAGATAAAATCAGTTTGCTGTTCAGGTAAAAATTTCAGCTGAGTTTGCGAACCTTTTAAAAAACCTTTGCCCAAAATTTCTCCGGAACCAACAGCAATCATTGATTGGATGATATGATAACCAGTGCCCAAAGGATCGTTTTCGGGATTAAGAAATGTAATCAATCGTTCTTTTTGATAATCTTTTAAAAAATGCCAGCCAATGGGAATTGATATCAGAACACCTGCTGAAACAATTAGCAGAGATTTCCATTCTATTCCCATGAAAAAAACTATAGAAACAAAAATAATAAACAGGATCAAAGCCGTACCTAAATCCGGCTGTTTTAAAATCAACAAAAACGGCGCTACAACGATTAAAAAAGGAACAAAGAGTTCCTCCAATTTGTATGGCTCATTGGATTTGTGATCTTCAAAATAACGCGCCAGAGTAATTATTATCACCAGTTTCATCAGTTCCGAAGGTTGAAGGGCAAAGCCGCCCGCCCCCAGCCACCGTTGCGACCCGTGTGCCGAATAACCAAAAAGAAAGACACAAATCAGAAGCGCTATAGAGATACCGTAAATCACGTAAGCTGCCTGAATGATTACCCGGTAATCAACGAAAAAAATTATTATCATAAAAATTAATCCCAAGGCGATCCACTGAATTTGTTTCAGGTAAAAAGAAGATTGCCCTTCGGCGCTGAAGCCTGTGGAATATATATTTAAGGTGCCGATCGCACAAACGGAAAGCACCAGACCTAAAAGCGTCCAATCAAAATGCTGAAAAATACGACGATCAAATTTTAAGAAAATCATTAATATGCCTCAAACATTTAATTCAAACCGTATGCGCTTCGCCTAAAACTTAATTACTTAAAACATTCTTCCTGGATTTCCGATCAACCAGCATTCGCCGGTCTTCAAGTCGGGAATGACAGAGGAGATTTTTCCATTCACCATTCACCTTGCGTCGCTGCGCTCCTGGGATAATTCGACTTGCAAATTTCACTACACTACGCTTGTGAAATTTGAGTCTCATTACTATTCACTGTTCACGACTTTTTTATCTTTTTTCTTTCCTTCAAAATACGCGCTCAAAATTTTACGGGCAACCGGAGCAGCAACCGCGCCGCCACCACCGGCATTCTCCAAAATAACCGCAACTGCTATTTCCGGATTCTTCAATGGAGCATAGCAAGCAAACAAAGCATGATCTTTCTGAAAAGCGGCAAGCCTTTTCGCCCGGCGGGCTATTTCATTTTGCGGCAAACCAAGAACCTGTGAAGTTCCCGTCTTGCCGCAGACATCAATACCTGATAATTTTGCGTTTTTACCGGTGCCGCCGGGTTCATTAACCACGCCCCACAAAGCACTGTTCAGAATCTCAATTGTTTTTGGGTTTAAATTTAATTCACCTTCTTTTTCCGGTGAAAATTCCTTATATATTTTCCCATCCGTAGATTCGATGTATTTGACTAAACGCGGCCGCCACAAAGTACCTCCATTGGCAAAAGCGCCGAAAGCGTTGGCCAATTGCAACGGAGTAACCAAATTAAATCCTTGCCCGATGGATACGGATATTGTTTCTCCCATCTGCCATGGACTTTTCTTCCGTTTTAATTTCCATTCCTTAGTGGGCACCAGACCGCCTTTTTCATTAGGTAAATCAATACCGGCTATCCCCCCCAGGCCGAAACGTTTTGCGTACTCGGCTATTTTGTCCACTCCCAGCATTTTCCCCACCGTATAGAAATATACATCACACGATTCAACAATTGCTTTGTGAAGATTTACATAGCCATGGCCATGTTTGTTCCAACAACGATAAGTTCGGTTGCCCAGAGTAAAAGAACCATTACAAAATATTTTAGTATCAGGAGTAATAACACCTTCTTCCAAAGCGGCGGCGGCAACAATAAGTTTGTAGGTTGAACCGGGAGGATATTGCCCGGAAATCGCCTTATTGGATAAAGGAGCCAATGGATTGTTTTGCAGTTTTTCCCATTGTTCATAAGAAATCCCGCTGTTGAATAAATTAGGGTCAAAAGAAGGCGCACTGAACATAGCCAGAACCGAACCATCGCGCACATCCAGAACAACAGCAGCTCCGGATCTGCCCACGAGAGCCTCTCCTGTCGCTTTCTGCAACTCAGCATCAAGGTTCAACACTATATTGTAACCGGAGACGGGATCAATCCGTCCCAGATTTTTTATTTCTTTTCCGTAAACATTTACCTCTACCAGTTCCGCTCCACGGCGGCCACGTATGTAAGAATCGAATTTTTTTTCCACGCCATGTTTTCCCAAAACATCGCCGTAAGCGTATCTGCCTTCGCTTTTTTCCAGATCTTCTCTGCTGATTTCTCCCGTGTAGCCGATAACCGGAGCCAGCATTTCTCCATCCAGATACAAGCGAATCGGCGATACATCAACATATATGCCCGGCAAATCCAATGCATTGGTTTCGACAAGAGCAACTTTTTCCATGCTCACATTTTTTTCTAATTTGATCGGCGAATATGGTTTTGCGTTTTTAGAAATAGACTGATCGTATAAAAACTCCAGCGATTTATTTCGATAGAGGTTTTTAAGTTTCTCAATTGATAACTCGTTGCCTTTTTTTTTGTTGGGTATGTAAATAACGTCAAAGGAAGGCATGTTATCGACAAGAACAACGCCGTTACGGTCCATGATCAGACCGCGCAGAGGCTTGAGATTCCGAAAACGAACAGAATTATTTTCCGATTTCTGCCTGTATTCCGCTCCTTTGACAATTTGTAAATATCCCAGCCTGGCAAGCAGAATGGAAAGGGCAATCAACAAAAAAGATCCGGCTATTCTAAATTTCTGTCTGAACTCGGGTGGCTCCTGCCCGTTTAACAGGTTAGGCTGTTTTTTCATAAAAAAACACCTCCACCCGATGCATCATATAAAAAAATACGGGAGCAAACAGACCGACAATCAGAGACTTCGGCAAAAGAACAAAATATATGTTCATCAATACATCATATTTAAACGCTAAATAATAAAATAAAATAACAATGAGATCTTCCAGAAAAGCGCAGGAAAAACTAAACAAGGCAATAATGTATTTTTTTTCAGCAGCCAGCCGACTCGAAGCAAAAAATGAAAATAAAAAAATGACGACATAAATAAAAGTGAATAATCCCAGCATCGAACCGGCAACACAATCAAATACAAATCCGACAATGAATGCCAGGACTGCGCCCCTGGCTAAATCAAGACGAAATCCGGCATAAATGACAACTATTAACGACAGCTCAAAAACCAACCGGCCGGAAAAAATTACATCAGTAATAGTTGATTGCAGTATTACTAATATTATCGATAAAAATGGCAGTAATAAATAATAAATCATTGTTGTTTAGTCTTATTTCCCGAGGAAGCCAAAATCAGTACTTCTTCCAATTTGGAAAAATCAACGAACGGAGCAACATTAATTTTCAAAAAAAGGCTGGCCTCCAGCCGGTCAACATGACTGACTTGACCAATCAGCAAACCCTTGGGAAATACTCCACCCATGCCGGAAGAAATAATTACGTCTCCTTCCTGAACATCCTGAGTTTTAGAAATATATTTTAATATGAGACCTCGGGAACCCGCGCCACTGATAATTCCCTGCATTCGCGTCCGTTGCACAATCGCGTCAATATTGCTGTTTTCATCGATAAACAACAGCACTTTGGAGGCGTGCCAGGAAACATCAACCAGACGGCCGATTAAACCCGGAGGCACGACGACCGGCATGCCGGTTTTCAGTCCTTGAACTGTGCCTTTATTAATCAATATCGTCTTGGAAAGCGCAGCCTGTTCCCGGCCAATGACTCGCGCGGGAATAAAGTTGTAATTATAATCATCTGTAAGAGATAGAAGCTTTTTTAGTCTTTGTGCTTCCAGGTAGCTCTCTTGATATGAAATTATGACCGATTTGAGTTCGTTGATTTTCTTCTTTAAGTTTTTATTTTCTTCTTCAATGCCAACCAGAAAAATGTAGTGCAGCCAGGCATCTCTTATACTTTTGATGGAAGCGTTCAAGCCTTTTTGTACGGGCGCAACTGCCTGTAATACGATTTTGCTGAAAAAACCTCCTTCCGCCCCATACTTTAAGTTAAATGAAAGCATCATCAGGGCAATGACAAGAAGAGCAATGATCAAGATAGCTGTTTTGTATTTCCTTAAAAAAAACATTTTTTACCCAACAGGAAAATAATTATAACGCTGCATCGAACGCTATCTGCCACAATAAATTGTATTATGTCCCGGACGTTTTTTACACTTGAAGAGCAATATCTTTGAGCACATTGAGTTGATCTAACGCTATGCCTGCACCTCTGGCCACAGCGGACAGTGGGTCATCAGTAATAGTTATAGGCAATCCTGTTTCTTCCCGGATAAGGATATCAATATTTTGTAACAGGGCTCCACCACCTGTAAGAACGATGCCACGATCAACGATATCACCGGCAAGTTCCGGTGGAGAGTTTTCCAGAGTATCTTTAACCGCATCAACTATAAAAGTTACCTGTTCGTTGATGGCCTCTCTAATTTCTTCCGAATTGGTTTCGGTAATTTTGGGAATTCCCGAAATCAAATCGCGTCCCTTTATGGAACCAATTTTAATTTCTTCAAAAGGATAGGCACAGCCAATCTCGATTTTGATTATTTCCGCCGTTCTTTCTCCGATAAGCAGATTGTGCTTCCGCTTCATGTACTGAACGATTGCCTCATCTATCTTATCACCGGCAACTCTCACAGATTTGGAATACACTATCCCGGAAAGGGAAATAACGGCAACCTCCGTCGTTCCTCCTCCAATATCCACTATCATTGAGCTTGTCGGCTCTGAAACCGGCAAGCCGGCTCCGATGGCTGCAGCCATCGGTTCTTCAATAAGGTAGATTTCCCTGGCGCCGGCCGATTCTACTGCTTCACGCACGGCGCGTCTTTCCACTTGCGTTATTCCCGACGGCACGGCGACGATAATTCGTGGCCGCACCAAAGACTTGCGATTATGGACACACAAAATGAAATGTTTCAGCATTGCTTCAGTCATATCAAAATCGGCAATAACACCATCCTGCATTGGTCTGATAGCAACAATATTACCGGGAGTACGCCCCAGCATGTTTTTAGCTTCACTGCCTACGGCCAGCACCTTTTTCATTCCTCTTGAATCTTGATGCACAGCTACAACAGAGGGCTCATTTAATACTATCCCCTTATCTTTGACATAGACAATTGTATTGGCAGTACCAAGATCAATAGCAAGATCGTTGGAAAATTTCCCTAAAACATAATCGAATAGCATTTATCCTCCTGTTTTTTCACAAATTAATATAATAACTTTCCCCACAGAGTGATTTTCTATACCGTATTTCATTATCCTAATCAACGCCTTTTTAAATTATGTTTGCATTTTGCAAATGACTATAATAATAAGGCAAAAGTTTCATTTGCTATAATACAAATTCATTATCCTTTCGAGGTGATTTTATGCTGAAATTTTTCCGCGAACATGCCCGTGGTTGGTTTATGATTGCAGTTATAGGAATCATTATTATTGTTTTTGTTCTTTACTTCGGTTCCAACAGAGGCAGTCGCATGACAGACGCAATTGCCATAGTCGATAAAAAAATAATCAGTCAAGGTGAATTTCGCAACGAATATGAAAAATTGATGGATATGGCACGACTTCGCTTAGGCGCAAAGCTTACTCCGGAGATACTCAAGAAAATGGATCTTAAGCGAAAAGCTTATAATGATTTGTTGAACCGGTATATTATCGCTGCCAAGGCCACTGATTTAAAGATTGAAGTTTCCGATGAGGAATTAAGAAACATAATCATGTCAATGCCGGTATTGCAGACAAATGGTGTATTTGATGAAAGCAAATACCGGCAGATACTTCGTTACAATAGACTCTCCGCCGAAGATTTTGAAAATCTCCAAAGATCCGATATAACGGCAAGTAAAATTGATTTGATTGTGCGCGAAGGCATAAAAATCTCGGATCAGGAAGTTTATGACTTATACGCTTTACAGAATCAAAAAATCAACGTTAATTTTGTGCAAATTTCCGGGAAAGATATCAAAAAGAAAATTACGCCTACTCAAACCGAATTGGAAGATTATCTGAAGCGTAACAGCAATCTATTTCGTGTCGCTGAACAGATGAAGATTAAATATATATTTTTCGCGGGAAATTCTTTTCCTGTGGATATCAATGATGCCGACATCAGAAGCTATTACAGCAGCTACAAAGATAAATATAAGACTAAAGACGGCAAACAATTATCATTGGACAATGTTAAGGGAGATATAGTTAAGGAATTAAAGCAGTCAAGGGGTACGCAAAAAGCTTATGTAGAGGCGAAAAAGGCCCATGACATTATTTATCAAGAAGATAATATGGAGGCCTACGGTAATAAAAATAATATTAAAGTCAGCAATGTAGACTTTTTCCCGATTAACAAGACACCTCAGGAACTTGCATCTATTAAAAATTTTGCCACTATAGTTCTGGATTTGCAGAAAGGCGATATCAGCAAGGTTATCCAGACTGAAAACGGTTGTTATCTTTTGCAAGTTGTTGACAAGAAATCCTCTTACGTGCCGAAACTAAGCACCATAGAAAACGAAGTCAGGAACCGCTACATAGAAAACGAAGCGCAAATTCTTGCCGGAAAAGAAGCGCAGTTAATTTTAGAGAAAATAAAGTCAGGAGAAACTCTGGATAAAATCGCCAAAGAAAATGGTTTGAAAGTTAACGAAACAGGATTCTTCCAGCCCGGCAATACTATTCCCAAGTTGGGATCTAGCGAAAATGCGGCTGATGTTCTTTTTCAGCTCTCCGCCCAAAAACCCTATGCGGAAAAGCCGCTTCTCATCAACAATGCCTATGTAATATTAAAACTTAAGGATGTGAGCAAGCTGGACGAGAAAGATTTTGAAACAAAAAAAATTATGTACCAAAAAATACTGATTTCCATCAAAAGAGAAGAGGCCATACAGACGTGGCTGGAAGGCAATAAAACAGCCATGATCAAGGAAAAAAGGATTAAGATTAAAAAACAAATAGAAGATTTATAATGTAAAAAGGGGATGATTTTCACCAAACCATCCCCTTTAATTTTTTGGTGGAGCTGAGGAGGATCGAACTCCTGACCTCTTGAATGCCATTCAAGCGCTCTCCCAGCTGAGCTACAACCCCAGTAAACTATTGACTAATTGTGTAGCCCATTAACACAGGCCATAATTGATTGTCAACAGATTTTAACTTGACATTTTGTATCCCGTCTATATAATCGCGCCCGTGCCGGAGTGGTGAAACTGGTAGACGCAGGGGACTCAAAATCCCCCGTTCGCAAGGACATCTCGGTTCGATTCCGAGCTCCGGCACCAATTTAAAATACCATAACCAGAGAAATTATCCCTTTTATTTTCCCGCGGATTAATAATTATTTCAAGAACATGAAGAAAAGAATTTTTTTTAATCTACTCATCCCGTTGCTTCTTTGCAATTACAAGACTTGTATTTAAATGATTCACTTGTTGTTTAAGTTCATTAATTTGCTTTTGTAAATCACTAATTTGCTCCTGACATAATTGTAATGCCTGACCAGTTTCCAACGCTGTGGCGAATTGTTGAATGTTCATGTACAAAGCAACTGACAGAGATGTACCTGCATTTAAAACTTTATAAGCTTTGCCTATTGCTTCCTCAATATTTATTTTTTGCGTATCCGAGCCATAGGAATCCATAGCTTCACATACCACACCTGGTTCTGTCGGGCCGCAGATTTCCTCATACATTTTACGCGCTCCCCGGAATGGTTCACCTTGACCGGAAAGAAACCAAGCCTCACTGAAATCAAAGTGATTGCAAAACACTTTCATAAATTCAGCGCTGGGACGTATTCTTTTAGCTCGATATTGACTAATATTACTGGTGTTTATCTTTAAAAGACCACTCAAAGACTCGTTAGTTAACTTATCCATTTGGCAAACATAATTTATTGCCCATCTAGTGCGATTTTTTAATTCATCATCTACCATAGATTACCTAAATTTTCCATTATTTTGCTGTAATAAAACTGTTAATCTACTTTATTTTAAATATTTTCAATAACTTATATTTAACAAAACACACTCACAAAAATATTTAACTGTTAAGCTTAAAATTTACTTGACTTAATTAAATATTCTATTTATAATCACATTCAATATTGTAATTTTTAAGTCAAAAAAAGGAGTTTTTAACAATGAAAAAAATTCCCCCAAACATGAAACCCAACGATATCCGGAAGGCTTTGTTGGATGCCAACGTCAAGCAAGCATCTATTGCCCGCGACCTCGGAGTATCCAATGAAACTGTTTATAGCGTAATTGAGGGTCGCGCATCTCATCGCGTCCGGGAACACATCGCCAAAAAAATTGGAATTGACATTAAACGCATTTGGCCAAACCCTTATCTTTTGGGCGGTCCACGCAAAGCAGGAAGACCCTTTTGCCAAGGCCATCGCAAGGAAACATAAACCAATTCTTAAGAATTGCGTTTTCATGACCACTTTATAACTTAATCAAAAAGGCTTTTCAATGACTAAAAACAGAAAACCAGACTGATCAGCGCAAACGACTATTTTTAAAGAGATGGAGGACCTGGTTATGAATGAGAATCTAAACTTTGCAATTGAGTTAGTAGAGGGAAAGAAAAGAGAATACAATAATATGAAAAGAAATTCAGAGGGGTTTTGTACGGGAGTAAAAGAAGCCATTAATGCGCAAATTCAGAAATGCGACACTTGTCTTGAGTATCTAAAATCAATTAACGAAAGCATAACGACGTGAATACAAACTCACAATCAAGCATCCAAATGTCTGCCGCTGGCAAAAAAACTTTCCTTAAATCTTAGCAAAAGACCATAATCGATGGAGAAGATTTCGTGGAAAATTGCATATAACCATGTCTTGAATCAGCAGTCCTCAAGATCTGTCTTCCCGATATCACTCATTTGAATTTCTTCTCATTTAATATTCTAAGCTGTCAATTCCTCCTTCTTTTCTGAATGCTGAAAGGATGGATGCGATCGCTTCCTTCTTTGATTGAAGGCGACAATGATTGCTTCAGTTGCTCCTTCTATTGATATTCTCTCCGTATTGATGACCATATCATAGTGTGCGGGATCGGTGAGATCGGCATTAAAATACTTTCTTACGAACGCCCTGCGGTTACTCTCAGTTTTAACGATATATTGTTCCGCCTCGGCTTTTGTATATCCTCTGTCATCCATAAAATGTCTGATTCTTAATTCTATAGGAGCAATTATTCTGACCTTGAATGTCCTTTCCCGAGGCAAAACATAACTTGCTCCCCTGCCGACCATAATTACATTGCCGAATGCTCCAATAGTTCCCACTACTTTAGTCAGATGCTGCAAATATTCCCCCGGCCATGGACGATTTTCTCCAAATAAAGACGACAGAAGCGTTTCCCTGAATGTTACTTCTCTTTCATCAAGAGATTGTATTACCTTCCTGCTCATCTTGGCACTATCAGCAACGTGTTGGATAATCTGGCCGCCTATCAGATCCAAGCTTAGAGCCTTAGATAGTCTTCTGGCAATCTCACTTCCACCGCTTCCCGGTTCCCTCGATATAGTAATTACCGGTCCACCTTTGAAATTCTCTATCTTGACTCCCTGTTTTAAGACTTTGTCCAGCAGTTTACGCCACTTATCCAATTGCTGCGAAACCATCTGGTCCATGATTGTTTTTTTATCTTCCCCTTCATCAGAAACCTTTGTTTTAATAGATAAGTCCCTTGTGTAATCGGGACAATGGCTTCCAATCAAGGAGTCCTTTTCTAATTTAAACCTTTTTTGACACTCCCTGCGCCAGGCGCAAATACCGCAAATGTGCATTTCTACTGTCATGGCGATCACCTTCCTTCTTGTCGACAATAGCTTTTCGTTTGTTAACTCAATGCCTCAAAGCCAGCAACAATATCCAGCAGTTCTTCGGTAATTGTCATCTGACGCGTACGGTGAAACTGCACGTGCAGATCCATCATTTGTTCTTCAATATTCTTTTCCGCGTTCTGCATCGAAGCCAGGCGACTGGCATTCTCACTGGCCAGTGATTCGGCAAACGCGCGGTAAAGCGAAACGAAAAGATACTCTCTGATCAGCGAAGAAAAAATTTTATCGCCGTCCATACGGTAAATGGGCAAGCTCTTGGAATCCCATTTTTTACGGGCTATCTCTTTAAGCCAATCGCGATTTACAGGCAGAAGTTGAACTTTGTAAGGACGATAGTTGGAGCCGCTGATATAATCGTTGTAGAACAACATAAAATGATCAACATTCTGCTTAAAATGCCACTCTTCAATAATCATGATAATTTCCTGAACCAGCGGTGTTATGCCCGCCGTGGAACTGGGAGTGGCCAGTAATTCATCTATAGGTTGTCCGGCATCCTCTACATAATCCGCCACGCGCGCACCCACAGCCAGCACTTTGCGGTTTTCTTTTTTCACACCTGCTTCTTTGATGTTATCCAGCGCGAAAACGGAAATCTGTTCGTTTAGTTGTCCGCACAAACCCTGATCGGAACCGAAAACTATGGCGCCCATGCGCTTAACAACCGCGTCCTTGCTTTGCATCATAGCGCCCATGCGTTCCTTGAGCACTATTTGCAGCCCCATCTCTACAGCCCGATTATAGTCCTCAAGAGACTCCACCGCTTTTTGATATTGCCGGATACTCACGGCGGCCAGGGCTTTCATCGTTTTGACCACCGATAAAAGATCACCAGCGCTTTTAATCCTTCTTTTCAGGGACTCAGTTGTTTGCATTTGCTTCCTCAGCCTCTTCAAACGGCGCTATAGTCGGTTTGATTTTATTCATAATACTGTCGCGATCAGCCAGTTCCAGTTTTTTGCCAGCTTCAATGCGCCCGCACAATTCCGGCAATTGTTCATTGACGGTTTGCAACAGGTGATTCTCAACTTCGCGGACATTCTCTGTCGGCACCTTATCCAACGCTCCACCGGTCACGGAAAGCAAAGAGGCGATCTGTTCGGAGGCGCGCAGAGGCTTGTATTGACCCTGTTTGAGAATTTCACGCACACGCCAACCTCTCTCCAGGATTCGCTTCGTGCTTTCGTCAAGCCTGGTGCCGAAACGGGAAAATGATTCCAACTCTTCAAATTGCGAGTAGGAGAGCCTCAAGTCGCCCGCAACTGATCGATAAGCGGGCAACTGTGTTTTGCCGCCGACGCGCGAAACGGATTTTCCTACATCCACCGCCGGTAGAATACCTTTGCTGAAAAGAACCGGCGACAGGTAAATCTGACCATCCGTAATGGAAATCAGATTAGTCGGAATGTAAGACGACATGTCCTGCGCTTCCGTTTCCACAATAGGCAGAGAGGTGAGAGACCCGCCGCCTAATTCCGGCCGCATATGTGTGGAACGTTCCAACAGACGGGAATGGATATAGAATATATCTCCGGGGAAGGCTTCGCGTCCGGGCGGCCGCCTCAACAGAAGCGACACTTCCCTGTAAGCACGGGCATGCGATGTCAGATCGTCATAGATAATCAAAACATCACGTCCCTGTTCAACAAAATACTCTCCCATGCTCGTTGCTGCGTAAGGCGCGATAAACTGCAGGCCCGGCGTGTCTTCACCGGTAGCCACGACGACAATACATGACCCCATTACGCCGTGATCGCGCAGATCGGCAATCACTTTAGCCACATCGGCACTTTTTTTGCCTACGGCGCAGTAAATGGAAATAATCCCCGTTTCTTTTTGATTGATGATTGTATCAACGGCAATGGCAGTTTTGCCGGTCATTCTGTCGCCTAAGATAAGTTCGCGCTGGCCGCGTCCAATGGGAATAAGTGCGTCAACCACCTTCAGGCCGGTCTGCAGAGGAACTGTCACCGGTGAGCGATCCATAACTGCCGGCGCTGGTCTTTCCACCGGAAGGCGCATGACTGTATTGACCTCGCCCAAACCATCAAGCGGACGCCCAAGGGGATCGACCACCCGTCCCAGAAGCCCGTCTCCCACCGGCACATCCAGAACGCGCTTGGTGCGGTGCACCTCCGATCCCACCTGCAGGTTTTCACTGGGGTCCAGAAGGATGACACCGATTTCCGTCAGGTCTATATTAAAAACAAGGCCCATATAGTTTCCCGCAAAGCGAACCAGTTCTTCCGCGCGGATATGCGGCAGACCCCCGACTCTGGCAATATCGCGGCCGACAAATTGCACCGTGCCGATTTCTAATTGTCTCAGTTCAGGATTCTGCTCGTCCAGAACCTTTTCCATGGTATCAAATGTATCATCCAGGAAAGTTTTTAATTCCTTACTTTCCAATGGGCTAGACTCTTGATTCATTCTTCGCCTCCTGACCTCTTTGCCATTCTATGGATTCCCGCCTACGCGGGAATGACAGGGGAGAGATTTCTGCACCCTCCGCCATCCCCATGCTGTTAACCTTGAACTTAGAACTTTGAACGATGTTTTTCTCTTCACTCTTCACCATTCACATTCTTTACGCCGCGTGTGCCTCTTTCTGGAGCGTTTCCGTTAAACTTTCCACCAGCGTCTCCAGATACTCATTTAGACTCCAGGCGATCTTATGTCCGTTCACCCGTAATTCAATGCCCGAGACAATCTCCGGCTGCCTGATATACCGCAAAGTAAATCCGTTGGTTATCTGCTTTTTCAGAACCTCTTCAATTTGAGCCTGCCGGGACGCGGAAATGCTGAAAGCACTCTGGATGATAACTTTATTGCCGCCGCCTCTGATGGCATTGCGTATCTGAATGCTTTTTTCCTCATCGAGCGCTTTAACCCGGCGGATGAATTCGTCCACAATCCGTTCCTCCAGATCGGCGTCCGCCAGATCGCTCAAGGCTTTACGCGCCGTGGCATATAATTGCTTGGCCGCGCGCTGGCGCAAATCATAGAAAAAAGCGTCCTGTTCGCGAACCAGCATATCCTGCCAACGTGCTTTGACCTGATCAACTTCCACACGGACTTTTTCCATCAGTTCTTTTCGCTTGGCATCAGCGGCCATTGTCGCCTCATTGAGCATCTTTTCTTTTGCTTCGTTGAGCAACTGGTTGCGCTTTTCATAAAGCCCGGCAGCCTCGGTTGCCTTGACTTTCAACTCTTCGGCTTCGGCAAACCGCGCAGCAATCTTCGCTTCTCTATCGTCCATCGCTTTGATAATCCGCCCGAAAAGAAATCGCTTCAGCAGATAGACAAGCAAAAGAAAATTGAAGATCTGGCAAAATAAAACAAACCAGTCGATATGCATAAATTATCCCCCTGCCTTTACAAAATGACCCCAGAAAGGATTGGCAAAGATCAGAATCATGGAGATAACGAAGCAGTAAATAGCGATAGATTCAATCATGGCCAGTCCGACAAAAAGCGTCCGGGTCAGAGAATTTCTTTCATCCGGCTGCTGCGCGATAGCGGCCAAAGCCTGCGCGATGGCCTGTCCCATGCCCAGAGCCGGTCCGATAGATCCGATCCCCATTGCCAATCCCGCGGCGAATATTGATGCCAACGCGACGATGCTTACACTATCCATAAAAACTCCTCCTTTATAAAAAAGTTTTTTAAACTGTTGTAACGCTTTGTTGTTTTACTTCAACATGAGCATGATGTTCATCTTCCGCCAGAGCTGACGCGATATAAACCATGGAAAGAATCGCGAAAATATAAGCCTGAATTACGCCGATTAAGAGCCCCAGCGCCTGCATAACAACCGGAAACAAAAGCGGAGTAACGGCCAGTAGAATGCCGATGACTTTTTCATGGCTCATAATGTTGCCGAAAAGTCGAACCGTCAGCGCAAGAGTCCTGGATAGTTCCCCCATTACGTGGAAAGGGAAAAATATGAAATTAGGCTGAAAATATTCCTTCAAATAATGGAAAAGACCATTGCGCGAAATGCCGAAATAAGGAACAGCGATGAATACACACAGCGCCAGAGAAGCGGTAGTAGTAATGGAAGACGTCGGCGCGACAAATCCCGGCACGATAACCAGCACGTTGGAAGTGCAGATGAATAAGAAGAGCGTCCCGATAAGGGGCACGTAATTATCCGCTCCTTTTTTCGTCATCTCGGATATTTCACCGCGAACGACAGAGATAACTACTTCCAGAAAATGCTGCCATCTGGACACATTCATTTCCGAAGAAAGGTTGCGGGTAGCCAGCCAGGAAATGACCATCAGGATAGCCATCACCAGCCACGTATAGAGAATTGTCACGTTCAGCTTGATAAATCCCCAGGTAAAGATAATTACCTGATCGGGGCTGATCTGATTAAGAGATACAATTTCCATATAGAATCCTTTGCCTGTGTTCTTATCTATCTGCCCAAGTTTATGCAGCTAATTTCCTCACCTACTTTTTGTGGCCCCAAAAGGTACGTGAGAATTTTTCTCATGATAATAAAACCCAACATGGCCGCGGCCAGCCTCTCCCAATGTTCTCCACCCATAATCAAATAAAATCCAGCCAGCACCACCGCCATACGCAGAACAAAACTGACCAGCATTAGGCGCGCGGGTCCATGAGCTGCCGGCAAGCGCTGAACGGTATGCCACAACGCTATAAAATAAAACGCTCCCAGGGCCAGACCTGCAGCAAATGCCGCAACCATAACAAATATAAAATTCGCATCAAGACTGCGGTTCATCATCTTCATCTTCCTCAATAATTCTACTGCGGACTTTTCTCACCCAATACGCGGCGTTAATACATCCTACAAGCACTCCGAAAATAAGAAACATCAGCGCCCACGAGTACTGGCTGGGCCAAGTGCGGTCAATCCAAAGACCAATAGCTATTCCAACCAGAGTGGGAATGGCTACCGCCCAGCCGACAATTCCGAACATGCCCAGACCGAACCAGACTGTCTCGTCCTTGTGTCGAAGCGCCTTCCGCCGCAAAGCTTCTTTTTTGGCCACCTGCTCGGTGAAATGATTCGCCATTTTCCGGCGGCGCGTACTGGGTGTTCGTCTTATTTCAACCATATTCAATCCTTTTAAGTTCAACGTTCTAAAAAACCTGTGAATGGTGAATAGAAAAGTCTCTTTTTTGTTTTACACTTCACTCTTCACCTTTCACCCTTCACTACTTAAGCTCCACAAAACGTCTTATTAGACTCGCTTCCAACCTGGCCGACGCGGATCGAACCATTTTTTCCCGCTCATCCAGAACGTCATATTGCTGCACAACGACCTCTTTTAGTTTTCCCAGGTCGGGCGCACGCACGGCGTTGCGCGTGGATACCAGAACATCCGGCCCTTTTTTCACCAGCGTACCCACATCCATCGCCAGTAATTCCTGCCCGCCGCCGATCGGCTCATACGTAAAAATGCCGGGGGCAAGGGTGGCCACAAAATCAATATGATTCGGCATCAGACAGAAAGATCCGTTTTCCGCCTCGGCGATAATCTTTTTTACTTCCTGCTTCAGCATTACTTCCGCCGGTAATAAAATTTTAAGCATCATGGGAAATCTTCGCCTCATCAATTGAACCGATCATATAAAGAGCGCGTTCCGGATACTCGGCAAACTCATCGTTGAGTATCCGCTCGCAACCGATTAACGTTTCTTCACGCGTGACCATCTTACCCGCCGTTCCTGTAAACTGCTCCGTCACAAAGAAAGGCTGAGTAAAAAATCTCTCCAGTCGGCGGGCACGGAATACTGTACGCTGGTCCTCGCGGGAGAGCTCGGAAATACCGAGCATGGCAATAATATCCTTGAGATCTTCATAAATCGCGAGCGTCTTGCGAATTTCCTGCGCGATTTTGTAATGACGTTCGCCGGCAATGTTCGGCATCAGCATTTTGGAGCCGGACTGAAGGAGGTCAATCGCCGGATACAAACCTTCGCTGGCCCGCTTTCTAGACAACGCGATGGTCGCGGAAAGATGTCCAAACGTATGCACGGCGGAAGGATCGGTAAAATCGTCCGCGGGAACATAGACAGCTTGAATGGAGGTAATAGCGCCGGTCTTGGTATTACATATACGTTCTTCAAGCTCGGCCAGTTCCGTGGCCAGTGTCGGCTGATAACCAAGACGTGATGGCAGTTGTCCCAGAAGACCGGAAACTTCCATGCCCGCTTGAATAAAACGGAAAATGTTGTCAATCATAAGGAGCACATCCTGTTTGGCGTCATCGCGGAAATATTCCGCCATCGTTAGTGCCGAGTGGCCGACGCGAAAACGCGCACCCGGCGGCTCGTTCATCTGACCGAAAACCATCACGGTATTGCCCAAAACTCCGCTTTCTTCCATTTCACGGTAAAGTTCCTCACCTTCGCGGCAGCGCTCGCCGATACCGCAGAAGATGCTCATGCCTTCATGCGCGCTAACTGTGTTGTGAATCATTTCCGTAATCAAAACTGTCTTGCCAACGCCCGCTCCACCGAAGAGGCCCGCTTTGCCTCCTCTCTCCAACGGAGCCAGAACGTCAATAGCCTTGATGCCCGTTTCAAAAATTTCAGACACGGTGGATTGATCACGTAGAGGAATCGGCTCACGATGAATGGAGCGTATTTCTCCAGCTTCAACCTTACCTTTCTTATCAATTGTTTGACCGAAAACATTGAAAACCCTTCCCAGAAGCTCTTTGCCCACAGGAACCTCAAATGGTTTGCCTGTGTCAATTACCTTAGAACCTCTGGCGAGACCCTGGGTGGGCGTCAGGGCGACACCCCGAACAGTATTGTTGTCGAGTTGGGTAAAAACTTCGATGATTACCTGTTCGTTATCGCCGGCCTTGAGAACATTGCGGATCGCAGGCGCCGTCGGAAAGTGGACATCAACAACGCTGCTGCGGACGGATAAAACCTTTCCCTGATTGATTTGCTCGCTTTCCACGTTAATCTCCTCTTTTATTCTGTAAAAATTAATACATCTCTTCCACTTTTCTAATGCCTTCCATTAACCAACCGATAACACTGCCTATAACAATAAACATACCCGCCCGAATAACATCGGCTGATATGTTCATTCCCGTCAGGAAGAGCAGATGACTGGCTAAAATCAGAACACTCAGGAAAATTGCTACAAAAATTCCTCTTTTACCCCACCATATCGATGCTAAAATGATCGGAATGTAGAAGAGGTGGGTGAAAAGCCCTTCCGTTTTAAGGGTTGCATGATTATGATAGGTGAGAATACAGGCGAGAAGGATAAAGATAGCCATCAATCCGAATTTATAGATATTCTTTTTAGCGCCGATTGGCCCCTTCATCATCAGTGTTTTTATAGCGCCAATCCTTCTTTCCACACTGCCAATGATTAAATCCTGATATCTTTCTATGACCTGGTAGGATACATAATCGAACATCAATATAGTTCTGTTCAGACTTTCCACTGCCTGCGTTTTTTCCAAGGCAGTCACGAAAGTCCCCTGAAATTCAGCGTAAAGCCAGAGATGCCGTCTCATTAACATCAGCGCGTAAACGGCTTCCTGAAGAGGTATTTTTTTTCTGTAGAGTTCTTCGGCATATTTCCAAGAAAATGATTTTGCTTCCTCATAAGAATTTTCGGCCAACGACATCCGGCGAAAGAGCCTGTAAAAATCGGTCCCCTGCTCTATGACCATTTCTTTAGGCAGACGGTGATAGGAGGGCGTTCTGTTATGTTTCATAACATCATCAGCCCATTGTCTGGCAATATTCTCAGCCTTGCTTTCTATAAGATCAATAAGTTTCGCGGCATAAGCTTGCATTTTTCATCTCTCTTTTAATAAAGTTGTTATGTTAAAAAATTGACTTGCTTATATTCACCCCGCCAAATTACTTTGTTTTGTTTGTCTTCGATCCCTCCAGTTTCATCATCTCCCAGAATTTTCTGGCAACAACATATATAATGTAATCGAACATAAGAATTGTCCGGCTAAGACTTCCCACTGCCTGCTGATGCTCTACTTCGGTATTAAATAAGGATTGAAATTCCGCATACAACCACATGTGTCTTCTCATCAAGATCAGGGCATACAACGCTTCATGCAAAGGAATTCCTTCTTTATATCTTTCTTCCGCATAATTTTCGAAAATTTCCTTAGCCTGTTCATATGGTGACTCATTAAAAAACATCAGTTGAAAATTATTGTAGAAATATTTTGCCTGAAGGATGATTTCTTCTTCGGATGCGTTATGGTAGGTATAGGTTTTTAGGTTAGTTTTAATATCCTTAGCCCACTGCCGGGCGATTGTATCCGCGTTTTTCTGGGTCAAATCGACAAGTTTTGCGGTAAAAGCTTTCATGAAGGCTCCTTCCCTTAACTAAGAGGAAAGAGCAATGGCCATGCCATAAAAATAATTTTTGTATTTTAGTTCCTTCCGGCATCTTAATAAAATATAATTTAGTTTCCATCTGTCATTCCCGCGAAGGCGGTAATCCAGTTTTTTTAAATGGTTATGGATTTCAATTTACAGGGAATGATTCAATTAAAAAATGAACAAAGCCATTTTTTATTATCGGACAATCACGAATTATCAAGAGAGGAAATAAACGGAAATATGAAGTAAACGTCACTGTAAAAGTCACACAAAAAGATTTGCGGACATTAAAAATAATAATAGGCTTTAAATATATAGGTTTACGAATGGAGACATTTATGTCACCCCTGATGACCTAAATGTCGCGTAAAATTTCTTCCCATTGAGGATTTTTCTTCATGGCGGCGATTTTACGCTGCAGCTGCCGAACAGTTATTCCCAAAACTTGCGCAACCTTGCCGCGATCACCATTTACATTCTTTAAAACATACACCAGATGCGCTTCATCGTTTTCCTTTAATGTGCATAATTGCCGCGATAGGGGGGAATGATTAGTTGACGCCATACCGAGATGGCCAGGTAAAATAATATTGGAATCGGTCATAAGAACGGCGTTTTCAACAATTTGAGCCAATTCACGAACATTGCCGGGATAATCTTTGCTGTTTAACAAACTCATTGCTTCCTGACTGAAACCGGTGATTTTTTTCTTATGATTATCGCACGATTTACGAAGGAAATGGGACGCAAGTAGTGGAATGTCACCTGTTCTTTCCTTGAGCGGTGGCAGATGAATATGAACCGATTTCAAACGGTAGAGAAGATCCAGTCTGAAGTTTCCTTCTTGACATGCCCGTTCGATATCTCTGTTGGAAGCCGATATAACTCTGACATCAACCCATACCGGTTTTGACGAACCCAGAGGATAAAAAGATTTTTCTTCGAGCACCCGCAGCAGTTTTGTCTGGAGACCAAGCGGCAATTCTCCTATTTCATCAAGAAATAGAGTTCCTCCGTCCGCCTGTTCAAAATAACCCAGATGCGGCGCCTCCGCCCCGGTAAACGCTCCTTTGGCATGACCAAAAAACTGGCTTTCAAACATAGTAGCCGGAATAGCGCTGACATTAACGGCAATGAATGGACCATTAGGCATCGGTCCCGCTTTATGAACACCTTTAGCGACCAGTTCCTTTCCTGTCCCTGATTCTCCGGTAACCATTACGGGATTACCGCTTCCGGCCATCACCTGAGCATATGATAATATGGAGCACATCTGAGGACATTGAGTGACAATTTCAGAAAAAGCCGGAGAAATTTTGCTTTTATTATCTCCGGCGGTAGTTGATAAACCGATAAGCAATCCTCTGTGTTCATAGGCTCTTTTTATGGCCAGAAAAAGCAGGTCGTTATCCACCGGCTTAACAAGATAATCATAAGCGCCCAGACGAATCGCCTTGACTGTGGTAGGAATATCATCAATAGCAGTGAAAATGATGAACTCCGTATGCGGACGATAGGGTTTTGTCGATTCCAGAATCTGCAAACCGTCAACTTCCGGCATAAGCAAATCCAGAAGCACTATATCAAAATCAGTTTCCTTAATTTTGGCAACGGCATCCCGGCCATTATTACATGTATCAACATTTCTAATTCCTCGCCATTTCAGCAAACGCTTTATGGAATTCAGGGCGACTTCTTCATCATCAACAATCAGGATTCTCATAGTCTCTGCCTTCCGATTTCACGAATTATATTTTGTAAATGTGTCATGCTGAAAGGTTTTTTAAGTAAATAATCAGGTTTGCCGTTTGTTTTACCTTCCGGCTTTCCTGCACTTATGTCCGATGAATAAAGAATTAAGGCAAGAAGCGGAAAACGTTCTCTGACTTTTTTCAGTAGTTCCCACCCGTTTATTGCCGGCAAATTTATTTCCGAAATAACAATATCCACTTCAGGATGCGACTCCAGGTAAGCGATGACATCATCGCAAGTATCATCAGGTCCGCATTGCCATTCAAGAACATCGGCGATACTTATTTTGATTTCATTGAGATAAGAAGCATCGCTGTCACAGCAAAGAATGGTCGGACGAATACTTATCTGTTTTTTGGCATCAAGGGGAAGGTAAATGGAAAACCGGCTTCCTATATTGTGACGGGAAAGAACTCCGATTACGCCATGATGCTCTTTGATTAATCCATAAGAGATAGAAAGCCCCAGCCCTGTTCCTTCCATGTCGCGGCGAGTTGTAAAAAAAGGTTCAAAGATATGATTAAGTACCTCTTTTCCCATGCCGATTCCGTTATCTTCAATTTCGATCAAAATAGCGTTTAGTCTTTCAATGTTTCTGGCTGTGATAATTATTTTGCCCTTTCTGTCGGGTGTAATGGCTTGATGCGCGTTAATAAGCAGGTTGGCTATTACCTGCTCGATTTTCTGGAATTGCCCCTGAACAGGCGGCAGATCGCTGTCTATATAAAGATCAATGCGGGAAACGGTTTTGCGGACCTGGGCACCGACAATGATCAGTACTCCATGAATGACTTCTTCAATTTTAACCGGTTTCTTCTGCACTGTTTCATCCGTTCGGGCAAATTCTTTCAATCCCGCAATAACACGCTTGATTCGCTGAGAAGCAATTTTGAACTCCTCTATGATTTCTTTCATGTTCGTGCAAACTTCCACATAACCGATGCCCTTGTCGCTCCAATCCGGATGGGATGCTCCGTCGCTGGCCAGAATCGGTTCAACGGCATTCCACATTTCCTCCAGCATGGTAATGTTATTGGCGATAAAACTAACCGGATTGTTTATTTCGTGAGCAACGCCAGTCACAACTTCACCCAGAGCTTTTAATTTATGAGATTGAATCATCTGCTGCAGGCGGATTTCTCCTTCCTGACGGATTCTTTTATCTTCCGTAATGTCTTGCCACGCTCCAACCATGTAACTTCGGGAACGACCCGGTTTTATCAGGCGACGATGATCAGAAAACCAGCGATAAGAGCCATCTGCTGTCTGGAAGCGATATTCAAACTGATGCGTTACTTTTTTCGTAGCCGATTTTAATTTTTTTAGAATGTTTATTTGATCTTCCGGATGGATATGCTCCTGCCAGAAAAGATGATTGTCCGTAAACTGGGCAGGCGTATATCCGGTAATTTCTCTGACGCGTTTGCTGACAAAAGTAATCGTAAAGTTTTCATCCGCGTTGCAGGTGTAAGAAACAATGGGAAGGAATTCCAATATAAGGGACAAATGATCTGTCGTTTCTTTCAGTGCCTTATTGGCTCTCGCCAGCTTATGCGTGCGTTCCTTCACCTTGATTTCCAACTCTTCATGAGCCTTCAGCAAGGCTTCTTCCGCCCTTTTCGCCTGCGTTATATCTTCAAGTGTTTCCACTGCTCCGATGACGGCGCCTCTGGAGTTATGAATAACGGCGGCGGTAAAGCGCAGCCACTTTCCTCTTTTGCCTAATTCCGGGAAAAAATCAGTCGCTTCATAGGCACCGGTGATTAATTTTGATTTGATGTATTTGCCGGGATACCATTGAGGAATCTTTTTCTGGTATCTATCAACAAGCAAGTCGGCCATGCACGGTCTCGCTGTCTTATAAAACGCCCGCCACTGTTGACCTGTACCCACAACCTCTTTCGCCTTGATCCCGCTCAGTTCTTCCAGCGCTTTATTCCAGTAGATTATCAAATGATCTTTGCCGATGATAAAGGCAGGGATGGGAGAGCTTCCAATGATGCTTTGTAGTGATTGCTGGCCGTTGCTGAAAACTTCCCGTGCCCATACGCTTTCGCTGCGTTTGGTGTTTGTTTGGACTTTCTTCGGGGAGCTTTTAGTTTTCATCTTCTAGTACCAAAAAATCAAATACAGTCTTGAACAAACAACGAGATTCTGAATTTTGTCATTTCGAGGAGTCCCGATGTATCGGGACGACGAGAAATCTTAATTATTTTATTTAAGCTAAAAAGATTTCTCCCTCCGGTCGAAATGACACCGTTTGAATATTTTTCAAAGGTCCATAATAAATACTAACTGAAGCACTTCGCAGTGTTAAAGATGATTAAATTGTGATGATTTTTATGTTTTGATTATATTGAACTAGACACACATGTGTCAAGGGAATTAAAAAATAATTGTTGTTTACTTTTTCAGTCGGCGAGTGTTCTGACGCTTTCTATATCAACCTTGCCCGCAAGACTGGTCATAATGTTATTTTTCACATCAAGATGAATCATTAAACAAACACCGCAATCCGAACTAATATGTTTAGGCACGGGAATCAGCTTGTGCGGTAGTCCTTCCTTCTTGAGAATTTTTTCCGCTTTCAAAGCGTAGCTCACCGCTTTGAACAAAATTACATCATATGATTTCTTATCTTTCATGGTACAAGTAACCGTCCTGCACTGCTCATGGTTTCTACGATGTCGTACATATTGGAGACAACACCGGCGGCCAGCTTATCCTTGACCTCGAAATAATTGAGGCAGGTGCCGCAAACAAGAAGCTGAACGCCTTCACCCTCCAGTTGTTTTAAATCCTCCAGAACTTCGGAACCCTGCACTGTCAACTTGACACCGGTATTATAGAAAATCATCACGTCCGGTTTTTGAGTCTGTCCAGCGAGTGTATGCATAAAGGCTTTTATTAAAACGGCGCCCAGTTCAGCATTTCCCCGTCCCATTTTATCTTCATTCACAACGATAACAAAAGGACCGGACTTAATTGTATCTGCCATATTACTTTCTCCTCTTACTTATTTTTTTTATTGCTTCCACTGCTTTGGCCACTTGCTCCTGAGTGTTGAAATAGCTGAAGCTGAAGCGCACCGTACCCATCGGATAAGTGCCGATAGATTTATGCGCGGACGGCGCGCAATGCAAACCGGAACGTGACATGATTTTATAGCGCTCATCCAGTTCCAAAGCAATTCCGGCCGGATCAATGCCGGCAATGTTGAACGAAACAACCGGTATGCGCTGCTCAGTAACACCCGGTACGTAAATAATAATTCCGGGCAAATCGCTGATGCCTTCAATAAACGTTTTGACCAGACTTGATTCTTTGCTTTGAATTTGATCAACACCCTCGGTCAAAACAAAATCAACACCCGCATGCAATCCGGCGATGCCGACCGTGTTGGGCGTACCTGCTTCATATCGGTCAGGCATAAAGTCAGGCTGCTCTTCAACTTCCGAGCGGCTTCCTGTCCCGCCGATACAAATCGGCTCAATTCTTTTTTCCAGACCTTCGCGCATGAAGAGCCCGCCGGTACCTGAAGGTCCAAATAAAGATTTGTGACCGGTAAAAGCCAACAGGTCAATATTCATTTCTTCTACATCAATGGGACAACTGCCCGCCGTCTGGGCGGCATCAACACAAAAAACCAGACCGTGTTCTCGCGCGATACGGCCTATATCGAAAACAGGCATGATAGCGCCGGTAACATTAGAGGCGTGCGTTATAAATATCGCGTTGGTATTCTTTTTGATTGCAGCGGAAATTTGTGCCGGATCAATCATCCCTGAATTATCGCAGGGAACAACAGTCAAGCTGACATCTTTGCGCTCCATTGCTCTGAGCGGTCGCATCATGGAATTGTGTTCCATACTCGACGTGATGACATGATCACCCGGTTTTAGAAAACCCGATATCGCAATATTCAGCGCCTCGGTCGCGTTTTTGGTTAGAACTATCCGGAGAGGATCGAAAACGTTGAACAACAGCGCCAGTTTTTCACGGGCATCATAAATTATCCGAGCCGCTTCAATAGATAAACGATGCCCGGAACGGCCGGGATTGGCGCCGGTTTTCCGCATGTATTTTTGCATGGCCGCATTGACTTCCGGCGGCTTAGGCCAGGACGTGGCGGCATTGTCAAAATAAATTATCCCCATATTATTTCTAATCATTTCAACTAAAAGACCTTATTAACGCGGTTAAGAATTATATTGTTTATGCGAATATATCCAATAAATAAAAGTTATAATAGACAAGGCAATATTTCTTTTATTTATCGGTTAATTTGTCGTCTGGTTCAAGCTTATAGCCCCAATTAATATTCTCTGGAGCAAGCAACATGCTCTAATAAAAAAATAGTCATTCCCGCGAAGGCGGGAATCCAGGCGTCGTCCCCGCGTAAGCGGGGAACCAGTTCCTTATAATAGTGGATTACCCGGTCTACCAGGCATGCGCCGGTCTGCGAGCCGGGTAATGACAAATGGGATTCCCCTGAACAGTCCTCAACTGGTTATCGCTTGCGGAAAGCGCTCCTCGATATGTTTAAGATTCAACAGGCGCGTATCGTTTGATGAAATTGATGAACGTTTTATGAAACGGGCGGAATTCGAATTGGCGTTTGTAAATCAAATAAAAATGTCTTTCCATCGAATATCCCTGAAGGGGGATTTCACAAAGCAATCCCTGCGAAAGCTCGCGCGAAACAGCATGAATGGAAATAACAGACACCCCCCATCCGGCGATGACCGCTTCTTTAATTGCCTCGGAACTTCCCAACTCGCCGCAGATATTGAATTGAGCAAGACTTATTGATTTTGATTTTTTTAGATATGATTCAAACAGATCCCTCGTTGCTGAACCTTTTTCCCTGACAACAAAGGGTTCTTTTAACAATTCCGGCAAGGATACTGATTTCTTTTTGCACCAGGCATGATCTTTGGAAACAACCAGAATAAGACGATCTTTCCATAGGGTTTCCGCTGTAAGCTTTTTGTTAAGAGGTTTCTTGCCGATAAAACCCATTTCCACTTCATTATCCAAAACCATGTTCATCGCTTCTTCGCTGTCCGCGGTTTTTATATTGATGTGAATATCGGCATTTGTTTTGTTAAAATCACTCAAGGCGCGCGGGAGAATATAGGTGGCAGGAATCGTGCTGGCGCTTAAATAAACATTACCACCAGCCTCTTTGCGCAAGGCAAGAATTTTCCCCTTCGCTTCATCACGAAGCCTGACCATGCGACGCGCATAGTCGAATAAAATCTTTCCTTCCGGTGTAAGAGAAATACCGGCACTGCTGCGGTTAGCCAATCGCGCGCCAAGACAATCCTCCGCATTCTTGATATTTTTTGTCAATGCAGGCTGGGTCAAAAGCATTCTCTTGGCGGCACGGCTGAAACTTCCCTCTTCCACGAGACAGATAATTGCTTCCATCTGCTGAATTGTAATGTTCTTGAAACGATCCATAGACATGTGGAGCTTATAGCACAATATCATGATTAATTAAAAGTAAATTATAACTATTATAAATACATTATATTCCAAAAACTCATAAGCAAAATGAAACTCCATGCCTTAACTTCAGTAACATACTTACAATGCTGTCATTTCGAATCCCTATTCAAAGCCGGGCGCATGCCCGGTAATCGGGACGAGAAATCTTAATGAATTCAATATAAAGTAAAGATATCTCCCGTTGGTCGATATGACAATATTTTACTGATCTATATCATTAGAACGAATAATCGCCATTGCAATATTACTTTTATGAATTTGCTTTTTGGATTTTCAATTACTATAAGCAACCGGAATGTTTTTTTGATTTTAAATCCTGACCGGTTATGTCGGATGGTTCCGGCCGCGGGCTTCAACCCCGTCGAGCAAACAATGAAATGTTTTCTTCAGTTCGATTCTGAAACCGGTCTCGAATTACATCACGCAGAAATCAGCCGGAGCGTAGCGATCGACTGGATTGACTTGTTAAAAATTTATTTGAATATTTGGAGGACGAAACCGACACCCATTATAAGAAGCCCAATTCTAAAACTTTTTGGACGTAAAAAAGATGCTAAATAGATGGGTTTCCCCTTTTTATCATTTTGATATGCGCCACCTAAATTTTCGCCGAAGGAGATAGCAACCATGAAAGAACCAATTGCATTTAAAATTAAACCTAAATTGGTAAGTGTTATGAAACTCATAGACCCCCCAGAAGGTTGTTTATATTCAAAAAGAGAATTGGTATTGTGGGCATTGTTAATATTTATGTCCGTATTTTATAATTTATTTTTTTAACATTGTTTATATGGATCGGCATAATATCGAACCTCGTAAATCACTGGACCTTTTTTATATACGTTATAACTTAATAGAATAAGTACCGGTTACATATTTCTTTTATGAATTTGCTTTTACAATTCCCGGCTGTTAGAAACTGATGAAATTATTAAGGGGGTTTTGTTCATGAAAAGCATTTTTTTCTCGCGCGCTGGAATTATCATTGTCGGCGCAATCATCGGCATCGGTGCCGCCCTGTTACAGTATTTCGGCAATCCGCCGAACATGGGCATTTGCGTGGCCTGCTTTGAACGGGATATTGCCGGAGCATTGGGTTTGCACCGGGCGGATGTCGTCCAATATCTGAGACCGGAAATCATAGGATTTGTTCTGGGCGCGTTTCTCATGGCGGCTTTTGCCGGTGAATTCAGACCGCGCGGCGGGTCATCGCCTTTAATCCGCTTCTTTCTGGGATTGTTTGCTATGATCGGCGCGCTTGTTTTCCTGGGCTGTCCGTGGCGTGCGCTGCTTCGTTTGGCCGGTGGTGATGGAAATGCCATTCTGGGACTATTGGGATTAACAACAGGAATTTTTGTCGGCATTTTATTTTTGAAAAAAGGTTTCAACCTTGGACGTTCCTATTCACAGGCAACTGGCAGCGGCTGGCTTATGCCCGCTTTGATGCTGGGGCTTCTGTTTTTACTGACATTTCAGGTATCTTTCGCTCCGGGTGGACCGATATTTTTCAGCGCCAAAGGTCCCGGCTCCATGCACGCGCCACTTCTCATCAGTATTGCGGCAGGCCTTATCATTGGCGCGCTGGCTCAGCGCAGCCGGTTCTGCACCATGGGAGCTATTCGGGATGTCATGCTGACCAGAGACTTTCATTTACTCGGCGGTGTGATTGCTCTGGTGGTTTTCGCTTTTGCCACAAATATTATCCTTGGACAATTCAAGCCCGGCTTTGAAGGCCAGCCCATCGCCCATTCAAATCATTTGTGGAATTTTTTGGGAATGTCTCTGGCTGGTCTTGCTTTCGCTTTAGCCGGCGGCTGCCCCGGTAGGCAGCTTTTTCTTTCCGGTGAAGGCGATGCCGACGCGGGAGTATTTGTGCTGGGAATGATTACCGGCGCCGCTGTTTCACATAATTTTGCCATAGCCAGTTCCCCCAAAGGTGTTGCCGCTTTCGGGCCAATTGCTGTCATCTTTGGAATTGTCTTTTGTCTGATTGTCGGTTTCACTATGATAGAAAAGTCAAAGTAACATGACGCACTAATACAATTAAATATTTAAGGATGGAAATTATGACAGAAATAGACGCAAGAGGATTAAGTTGTCCGATCCCTGTTGCCAAAACAAAACAGGCTATGGAAAAGAATCCCAAAGAAGAAATCGTTGTTTTGGTAGATAGCAATGTCGCCAAAGAAAATGTCACCAGACTTGCGGGATCAAAAAAATATTCTGTGAATGTCCAGACGGTTAATAACGACGAATGTAAACTGATTTTGAAACCTGCCGACTGACAAATTTAAAGACATTTATAATAAGAAAGCCCCTGAACATTTTCTACAACGCTCAGGGGCAAATAAATTTATTATTCTAATTGACTACAATAATGTCATTTCGAATTCCGATTTATCGGGATGAGAAATCTTAATTAACTTAATATACAATAAAGATATCTCCCGTTGGTCGATATGACAATTTTATATATCCACGACACTAAAATTTGACCTTGACTGCTTCTTTTGCTTCTTTGGGAGCGTCAAAGAATGCGCCATCTTTAAAACCGTACATTCCGGCAAGCAAATTTGCAGGGAATGATTTAATTGCCTGATTATATACCTTGACCGCCTCGTTGTATCTCATTCTTTCAACGGCGATTCTGTTTTCCGTTCCCGCCAGTTCATCCTGCAGATGCATAAAATTCTGATTTGATTTCAGATCGGGATATTTTTCCACAACTAATAACATTCTGCTCAAAGCACCGGAGAGTTCGTTATTAGCAGCGATTTTATCAGAAATAGGTGCATTAGCGGTACCGCCGACTTTGGAACGGGCGTTGGTTACTTCTATCATAACATCTTTTTCCTGCTTGGCGTAACCTTTGACGGTTTCCACCAGATTGGGAATCAAATCAAATCGCCGTTGTAGTTGATTTTCCACCTGTGCCCAAGAGCTTTTGACAGCCTGATCCAATCTGACAAATTTATTGTAATTGCCCGCGAAAAAAGAATAAGCCGCGATAGCCAGAAACACAATTACTGCCACTACAATGATTAAAGTTTTCTTTTTTGAATCCATTTTTACCTCCTGCATTATGTAATGAGACTTAATTTTTATAATCCATCAACTATGTTGCAAATCTTTTCGATTTCGTGCAAATATTTTTTAAAAACGTCCGCTACTTCTTCGCCGGATAGTTTATCCAAGCCTTCTTTAATATCGACGCAACTTAAGAATACTTGTACATCAATCGTAAAAAGTTTAGCCACTTCTTTTATTGTATCACGTCTCTTATGCGGAACCGGTACCTGCTTTAAATAAAGCAAGGCATTGAATATGGAAATAAATGCCGTAAAGGAACGGCTGATAAGTTGTTTCAACTGCCGCGCGTTTCCTGCCGCTTCCAGATAACCATTGCGCAGCAGGATTAATTTCCCTTTCAGTTCCCTTTCAATTTGCAGGCGTAAATCTTCCGGTTTGAATTTTAATTGCTCCAGAACATTTTCGCCGTAAATTAAAATATGGTTATTCTTCATATTCAGAAATTCTATCGGATAAGAATCGAGAGAACTTTCCATAAAAGCTTTTGTCATAATCAGCGGCACGGCTACGCTGCGTTTTTGCCAATGCTTAACCGTATCGAAAGCATTTTCCAATTTGTTGATGACCTCCGGCGTGACAATAATCAACAAATTAATGTCTGATTTTCCCTTTACATAAGAACCGCCGGCCGCGCTTCCATAAAGAATAAGAGAAATCAGATCTTTACCAAATACTTTCTTATAATCCTCAGTTAAAGGAACAAAAACATCCTGTGGTTTATCCGGTATTTTTGACATTTTATTCACCCTGAAATTATATTAAAAACCACGGCCGGCTCCGCCGCCGCCGCTCATTCCTCCGCCGAAACCGCCAAATCCTCCACCGAAACCGCCGCCACCACCACCGCGGCCGCCACTCAAGAATAAAAGCAATATCCAGGGAAGCATTTCCCTGCCTTTTCTTGTACCTAAAAGCAGAACCGCCGCGATGAAGAAAAAAATAAGCCCGAAAACGTTAACGCCTTTTTGCTGCGCGCGGTTGTGCGGACGATACGGCATGGGAGAGCCACTCAATTGAACTTTGGCATCTTTGGCGATATATGCCGAACAGGCATACATCGCATTATAAAGCCCTTTACCGTAATTGCCCTCTTTAAGAAACGGAACAACATATTTATCGAGTATTTCACCGACTAAACCGTCGGGTAAAATTCCTTCCACGCCGTAACCTGTTTCGATACGGATTTTTCTTTCTTTTACAGTAAGAAAAATTAAAACACCTTTATCTTCGCCTTTTTTACCAATACCCCACGCCTGATAAAGACCATTGGCATACATGGTGTAATCTTCATTTTCTCCGATTGACGGCACGATTGCCACGACAATCGCCGTGCCAGTTTTTTCCAAAACTTCACGCGCAAGCGCATCCATTTTAGTGGCGTTTTCCGCATCAATGACATTGGCAAAATCATTGACTGTACCCTGCGGTGCCGGATATTTTTCGGCGGAAAAAACATTGCCAGCCGTCAGCAGCATCAATAGTGCAACAGCCAACAAACTTATTTTTTTTAATTTATTACCAAAAGATTTAATCTTCACGAATTACCAGAGTCTGAATTCTTTTTTAAACTATGCAGCCAACATAATCATTTATTAAGAAAAAGCAAGGCCACAGGCAAAAGCAACCTTTCAGCATCGTTGATCAATGTAGTTTCATTGATTATTTTAATTCTTTTTATTGAAAAAATAACGTCCGCTTTTATACCCGATGACTATTGCGTAAAGATCAACGGCTGTCAAGCAGCAAAAATGCACTGCAAAATTGGCCTTGCGCAGGCAAGAATTAGATATTAAAGGAATATCAGACAAATAAAAATACTTAGATTAATAAATAATCCATGCCCTTAAAAATAATTCTAATCCACCCGCCGCTGGCCAAATGTTCAGAACCGCCCGCCGGCATTGCCAGGTTATCCGCGTGCCTGACTGCAAACAGTATTCAACACGAGATTATCGACGCCAATATGGAAGGTATTCTCTATCTGCTGGAGCACACCGCAGCAAACAACTCTAAAACAGACAAATGGACAATGCGCGCGACAAAAAATATGAAAGGCAATCTTGGGGCCTTACGAAACTCAGAAACTTATCAAAATCCTAGCCGCTATCAGCGGGCGGTTATGGATATCAACCATATTTTAAATATGGCTGGAAAATCATGGCATGTTGATCTGTCGCTTGCCGATTATCAGGATAAACATCTGTCACCGGTTAAGAGCGCAAACTTAATATCCGCGGCAGAAAAACCACAAAACAATCCTTTCTATCCTTATTTTCAACATCGTCTGATGAAAGCTTTGGAAAAGAATCCTGATTTTATCGGTTTTTCCTTAAACTATTTGAGTCAGGCTCTCTGCACTTTGGCCATGATCGGTTTTATCAAGCAAATCCATCCCCAACAAAAAATTATTTTAGGTGGATCGCTTGTCACATCATGGATAAAGCTCGGAGCGAACAAAAATACTTTCAGTGGTCTCGCAGATGAAATAGTGGAAGGCGCGGGAGAACAAAAATTACTGGAGATTTTGGAAGTTAAAGATGGCAATATCAACTGCCCGCCCGACTACGATTGTTTTCCAAATGAACAATATTTATCACCCGGCCCGATCCTGCCTTACAGCAGTGCGCAAGGTTGTTACTGGCACAAATGCGCATTCTGTCCGGAAAATGCGGAGCGCAATGCTTACATGTCTCTGGAAATATCCCAAGTAACGTATGATTTACAAAGTCTGACAAGGAAGATGAATCCTTCTTTGATTCATATTTTGGACAGCTCCATATCTCCGTCACTGCTTGCGGCTATGACCAAAGACCCTCCTGGCGCGCCATGGTATGGTTTCACAAGAGTCACTAAACATTTGGCGAATGATGATTTTTGTTCATCTTTAAAACGTAGCGGCTGTGCAATGCTCAAACTGGGTATTGAATCCGGCGATCAGGACGTGCTTGATCAATTAAACAAGGGTATTGATTTGTCGATGGCTTCCGCCGTTTTAAAAAAAATCAAAAAAGCGGGCATTGCCACCTATTGCTATTTTCTTTTCGGCACGCCGCCGGAAAATGAGAAAAGTGCGGAAAAAACGCTGGATTTTGTTTGTCAGCATTACGATTGCATCGACTTTTTGAATCTGGCGATCTTCAATTTACCAGCCCGCAGCGTCGAGGCACAAAATCTGGCCACGCATGATTTTTATGAAGGCGATCTGTCTTTGTACAAGAATTTTCAGCACCCCTTCGGCTGGCAAAGGCCTGCCGTGCGTAATTTTTTAGAAAAAACTTTCAAAAAGCATCCGGTAATAGCGCCGATACTCAGACGCACACCGGAATTTTTCACTTCCAATCATGCACCGTTTTTTGTTCGTGAAACTCCAATTTAGTGAGTCCCAAGTTTCAGAAGCGTAGCGCACTGAAATTTGCTGGACGAACTATCCCAGGAGCGAAGCGACGTGGGACTATTGTATGAACGACCATAGGTTGCTTTTTGGTTTATACCCGTGATTTTAAATAAACCTTAATTCTTTTGTTTTCAGCGACATAGGAGCGGCAGAGATTCATTGACAAAAGGTCATTAATATTATAGACATTTTACACAATCCATTTAACTAATGTTTTTCTTAATTCAGAACACTAAACTTCAGGTTACAGGCAGAACTTTAACATTAATCTTAAAGATGTGATAAATATATCCAATGACATTTAATAATGTAACAGTTTCTCAAATAATCATCCTTTTTACAATTTACTCTTTTATGGGATGGGTCATCGAAGTCGTATATCGGTCCATTTCTCAACGACAGTTCATCAATGCCGGTTTTTTATTCGGTCCGTTTCTCCCCATTTACGGATTCGGCGCCGCGTTTATCATTGGTCTGCAATCTTTAATTCATCCCTGGCCTCTGCTCATGGAATTGATCGTTTACAGTCTTGTTTTAACCCTGATAGAATATTTCACCGGATTAGCCTTCGAAAAAATATTCAAATTAAAACTGTGGGACTATTCGGATTATAAATTTAATTTTCAGGGAAGAGTATGTCTGCTTTTCTCGACATTCTGGACGATAATGGCTCTGGCTTTTGTGACCTTCATCCATCCGGTTGTTTTGCGTTACGTGCGCTCCTTTGACGAATCCTTACTCCGTATTTTTCCCATTGTTATTGTGGTTTACGGCATCACAGATTTTGTTTTTTCCATCGCTTCACTTGCCGCGTTTAAAAGAAAGATCACCTATCTGTATTCCGAATATTTCAATATGACCGACGCTGAGATTGAAAAGATATTAAGCTCCTTTAAACGACTTCGTACTGCATATCCTGACCTGAGAAGATATATCAATAACAACATCAACACAGGGATTAAGAACAGGATGAGCACGTTTATGAAATCTATTCAGGAAAAAATTGTTCTGCACATGGAGGGAAGGAAGGCTTTTGAACATGAATTTTACGATATAATTAGCGATATTCAGGCCCATGACGAATTCCTGAAGCTTAAGCTGCATCATCATCATAATTCCTCAATTTATGATCACGTTATGGATGTATCTTATTTCTCATACAGAGCATGCAAGTTTATGAAACTTGATTACCGATCTGCCGCCCGCGGTGCGCTCCTTCATGACTTTTTCCTATATGACTGGAGGAATCATGACGTTCCGGATCTTCCTGCGGAAAAAAATCACGGCATCGAACATCCCAAGATCGCCCTTGCCAATGCCAGAAAACATTTTACTTTGAATGAAATAGAAGAAGATATCATCAGAAAACACATGTGGCCCCTTACACTTGTCCCGCCGAAATACAAAGAGTCCTTCATTGTATCTTTCGCAGATACTTATCTCGCTTCAAAGGAATTTGTTAACAATTTTAAGCGCAATAAAGCCCTTAAGCGTGAGAAGAAACAGGCTGACAAACATAGGCCCAGGAAGAAACGTGGACACTGATTTGTATTAATCATAATACCATGGCGTCAGGAAGAGTAAGACTTTCTTACCTTGCCTGCATCTTCGATAAAACATTTACTCAGATAGGCCGGGTTGTTTGGATTCGAGCATTGCTCTTTCTAACAGAATAATATCACGCCGTTGATATGACGACATGAGTTCCGCGCAAAATAAAAATATCAAAGCGACATAAAATGCCCAAATAACCACAATAACCATGGTTCCCAACGTACCAAAAATTATATCATAACGTGTATAATTGGCTATGTACCAGGTGAAGAACTGCTTGGCAACTTCCATAAGCAGAGCAAACAAAGCGCTACCGACCAAGGCAACGCGGGACCGAATTTTATCCGCGGGGATAACACGATAAAGGAAGTAAAAGAAAATCACTGTAATAAAATATGGAACAGCATAGCGCAACAAAGCTCCGGATATAACACCGAGAGAGATATTAAATCCCTCGGCTATTTCCACGGATTGCTTGACCAGTAGAGTGGCGACATCGCTTATTACCAAACTGACACTGCCGACAATCCATCCTATGGGGATCATCGAAAGAGCCAATAATTTGGAAACAAAATAATTTCGTTTCTTCCGGGAACGAAAAATAATATTCAGCGCTGTTTCCATGGAATTAAAGATCATGGATGAAAGACCTATGAGTCCCAGCACTCCCGCCCACCCGAGCAAATGTTTTTTTCTTTCAATCTGTGCAAGCTGAGTCAGAAGCTTTTCGGAAAAGTAAGGATGAAATGCTCTGATAGCGCCTATTATATCTTCTGAAATATTCGGATAAGAACTGAAAAAATATCCAGCGGCAATAATCGTGAGAATAAAAAGAGGAATTATTGATAGAATTGTATAAAGAGCCATTGCGGCCGCTTGATTGACATCACCGTTAATTCTATAATTTTTCGCCGCATCAACTAAAATATCCCAAATGCCGGTGGCTTTTATTCTAAACGATTCGGAAAACCGGGCGAAGAATGATTTATTTTTCTTTTCTTTAGCCATAAAAATAGTCCAATTTTTTTATATTACAACTTGTAAAATTTTATTGCAATGGTTTGATTACTGCGCTAATTTCCTCCCATGCGTGCATTTCGTGTTTTGTCCATTATATCTCTGATCATCATATCTTTAACCGCCTGCGATAGAAAACCTTCGGCAGATAAAGTTCAACCTTTATCCGACAAACCACCTGCTTATGGCGATATACTGGTCAGAGGTGAAATCGGCGATGCCAGCAACCTGATTCCGCTTCTGGCTTCCGATTCGGCTTCCCATAATATTTCCGGCATGGTTTTCAACGGCCTCGTCAAATACGACAAGGATATGAACATCGTTGGTGATCTGGCTGAATCATGGGACATAACTGACAAAGGCCTGGTTATTACTTTTCATCTGCGCAAAGGTGTAAAATGGCATGACGGTAAACCATTTACCGCCGTTGATGTTCTCTACACTTATCAGGTCACTGTTGACCCGAAAACGCCCACGGCTTATGCGGAAGATTTTAAAATGGTAAAAAAGGCTGAGGCTCTTGACGATTACACTTTCCGTGTAACTTATGGGAAACCTTTCGCTCCGGCACTGATCAGTTGGGGCAGTTCGATCTTGCCCCGACATTTACTATGGGGAAAAGATATTACCAAAAGTCCGCTGGCACGTCATCCTATCGGCACGGGGCCTTACAAATTCAAGGAATGGGTTGCCGGACAGAAAATCGTTCTTGTTTCCAATCCCGATTACTTTGAAGGGCGTCCCTATATCGACGGTCAGATCACGCGGATTATTCCCGATACCGCCACAATGTTTCTGGAATTGCGTGCCCAGAACCTCGGCATGATGGGACTGACACCTCTGCAATACACACGGCAGACAGAAAACAATTTGTTTAAAAATAATTTTAACAAGTATCGCTACCTTAATTTTGCGTATACTTACCTTGGCTACAATCTGAAAAATCCGCTTTTTATCGATAAGCGAGTGCGGCAGGCAATTTCGTATGCCATTAACAAGGATGAAATTATCAGCGGCGTACTGCTGGGACTGGGTAAACCGGCAACCGGCCCTTACAAACATGGCACATGGGCTTACAATGATAACGTTAAAAAATACAATTACGATCCGCAAAAGGCGCGTGAACTGTTGCGTGAGGCAGGGTGGACGAAGTTAAATAGTGAAGGCGTTTTGGAAAAAGACGGCAAACCCTTCGTTTTTGAAATAGTTACCAATCAGGGCAATGAGACAAGGCAGAAATGCGCGGAAATTATTCAGCGGCAGCTTAAGGAAGTCGGCATCACAGTAAAAATCCGTATACTTGAATGGTCGGCCTTTGTGACAGACTTTATCAACAAGCGTCGTTTTGATTCAGTGATTATGGGCTGGACAATTCCGCTTGATCCTGATGCCTATGATGTCTGGCACTCCAGCAAAACAAAGCCGGAAGAACTGAATTTTATCTCCTACAATAATCCGGAAGTGGACAGAATACTGGAAAAGGGACGCACCACCTTCGACCAGAGCCAAAGAAAAAAATATTATGACCGCTTTCAGGAAATTCTAGCGGAGGATCAGCCCTACACGTTTCTCTACGTTCCTGATGCATTGATCATCACACACAACCGTTTTCGGGGCATTGAACCCGCACCCATTGGACTGGAATACAATTTCATCAAATGGTACGTCCCCAAAGATGAACAGAAATACACCATGACCAGATAAGAACTCTCCATGAGGCACTTATTATCAATTATTTTTGTGTCATCTCAAACAAGTGAAACAGGATGATGGATAATTTTGGAAATTTGAATGAAAAACATGAAAAATAAAACCCCCATAGTCATAATTAGCGGCTTTCTCGGAAGTGGAAAAACTACTCTCTTAAAGAGGTTCATCGATTGGGAGTTTGTACGGGGTAATCAACCACAGGTTATAATGAGCGAATTTGGTGATTTTGATATCGATAGCAAAATTATTGCCGACGAACGACTGCAAGTAACTTCAGTTATTGGCGGATGTATTTGCTGCAGTAACCGAGATGAATTATTGGTATCATTACAACGTATAATAGCACAAAACCCCGGAGCACCAGTTTATATTGAAACCACAGGTATTGGTGACCCGGCCGGAGTATTACAGAGTATTAGTTCTGTTCTAAATTCTAATGTTTTAATCAACAAGATTATTGTTGTTTATGACACCAGCCGGCACGGCAACAATCATAGGGACTATGTTCTTATAGAAAAACAACTTATGACTGCTGATATAATTGTTTTAAACAAAACAGACATAGCTTCAATGGATGTGAAAAAAACAGAAACCGATATCGCAACAATTAATCCCACCGCTCAACTGATTAGTGCGGTTGATTGTGACATCGATCTTAATTCTGTGTTAAAAGGCGCCACCTGTTGTTTTGCAGGAAGCAAAGAAACGGTTAACACGGATAATTACCACTCTTTTGCCTTTAAAATAGAAACCAGAATTCTCCGCGATAAATTCGAACAATGGCTTAAGTCGTTACCTGAAGATATAATAAGGCTCAAAGGATTTGTTAGATTTCAATCTGAAAATGGGCTTTTCGAGGTACATTATAGTAGAGGTAACTACCGAATAAAGATTTTTGAAAATACAGAGTGGATGGATGCTACGCTAAGCATCATCAGCCATCCCATTTCTTCAAATGAAATCTTAAAAGGCTTTAAGTCCTGTATCCTGGATTGAGAGGATTCCTGATCACTTTTTTGGTAAAAAATTCTGATGACTGTTTATAAAATAAATTTTCAGTCCATTGGACGCCACAGTGAGTATCTCAACATAGAAATAATCGCCTCAGTCAAGAACTAGAAATTCAGCGCCGCGATGAACTCTCGTTCGAAATCGGGATGACGCACAAGATCGACCTCTTGAATTTTGTCACGCAACAGATAGGAATTGGTTATGAATTCTTTATCAAGACAGGCCCCTTCGGCAGCCTTCAAACTGGTATTGCCTAAAAAATGATATTGTGCCGAGAGAAAATCAGGAATAAATTTCAAACGGCGGAGATTACCTGGTTCAATATTTTGACCAAAAGTGCCGGCAACTATAACGTGTTCAATATCTTCTGGTAAACAACCTACCTCTCTCAATAAAATATTAGCCGCGGCAAGGCTTGCACCTTTGGCCAATTGAACGCTTCTAATATCTGCCTGGGTCAATGCTATATTTCCCCATAAATTAATCTGTTTGCCCTTCGCAGTGTGTTCATATCGCATCGGAGCAGGAAGGATTCTGGTTTCGATCTGGGGATGAAATGATCCACTCGAGGTCAGATGACCAGTCTCAAGGAGAACGGAGAGAAGATCGATGACGGCTGTGCCTGTTATTCCGACAGGCGATCCATTAGGGATCATTTCATATTCCAAGATATCTTGATTCAGCCGAATGTGAATAATGGCTCCTGAATCAGCCGTCATACCACAACTGATATTCATGCCCTCCAGAGCCGGTCCCATGGCACAGGAGGCGGCCGCAATTTGACCCGAGGAATTAATCAGGAACATCTCACCATTGGTTCCCATATCGATAAAAAAAGTATTCCTGCAAAATCCTTCTGTATGGCACAGGGTAAGTCCTCCGACTAAATCGCTGCCCAGGAAAGCGGAAGCAGCCGGCAGAGCCAGCACTTGAGCGTTGGGAAAGATATTATGACTATCGATATCTTCCGGTTTGAATCCATGAAAATCGAGGCGTTGAGCCTGATAGGGATAAATACCCATGGAAGTCACATCCAGGCCGAAAAGAAAATGCAGCATCGTGGTATTGCCCGCTATGATCAATTGCCGTATTCTCTGCGGCGAAAGGTTGACAGACTTGAGGATGTCTACCATGGATGCATAAATGCGTTTGCGTATGATCCGGATTAAATCTCGGAAAACACGCGGCTCATGCGCTGCTGCAATTCTTGAAATGACATCATGACCATATCTTCTTTGGGGGTTAAAAAAACTGTCCAGCAGGTAGCTTTTTTGGTGCAAGGGATCAACCAGCGCGACCTGAATAGTTGTAGTACCAATATCAACTGCCATACCATAATCGGCATGAACATCAAGAGAAGGGCAATGTGCAATGGTAACAGGCGGCTTCTCTTGGACATGAACGCGCGCATTTCCGGTAATCATGGTCTGACAAGCCAGACGATAGCCCGGCTGATCGTGGAGCACTTTTGCTTCCATATCAGTTTTTCCCGAAAGCCGCCCTTCTACTTTAACCTTGCATTTCCCGCAGACTCCTTTACCGCCGCACGGCATAATAAGAGGAACACCTTCATCCACCAAGGCATCTGCCAAGAGCGTGTCCTCGGAAATGTTTACCCTTGTTGCGTCAGGTAGAAGAGTGAGAGTATATGCTTTCATTTCATAATCATCCTTCTTCAATTTTTGATCCCATCATGATTAAGAAGAGCATGCGAGATTTAGTTTTTCGATGCCTGCCGGTCGTATTCATCAACAGCGGCAAAGAAAGCTTCTATACTACTCGTCGGCGTCCCGGGTGGTATATCACAGCCTGAAGACAGCACAAAATTACGGTATTCGGACATACACTCAAGTAGCGCTCTTGTTTTGTCCTTAATTTCTTCGGGAGTTCCTTGTTTGAAAACCGTTGCCGGGTCAAGATTTCCAAAAGCCAGGATGTGTTGCGGAATTTGGGGCATAATATCCGTCATGTTTACGGCATTTCCGAAGTGGAAGCCCTGCGCCCCGGTGGAAAGCATGGTGGGAACGAGTTTTTTCGTATTGCCGCAATTATGAAGAACAACTGTGAAGTTCTCATCTTGTACCGCTGCTACAATTCGGCTGACATAACGCGATGAAAATTCCTCGCACTGCGACGGGGATATGAGGCCCGCGGCCGGTTCAGCAATGAATATGCCTTGAGTGCCGGCAGCCTTATAAGCGTTGGCATAGCTAATCAGAAACTGGGTGCACTTCTCCAGCACTATATGCACCATACCGGGGTTGCTTAAGAGGTTCATAAATATTTTGCTCATTTCTCCCAATCGCCCAGCCAAAGAGAAAGGACCGATATGGCAGCCAAAAACAGGCCTGTCAAGAATGGCTGCAGCAGCGCGCTTTGCCGCATCCAGGTAGACTGCTGTTCGGCCGGCACCTACGTCCGGTATCGTGAGAGCCAATGCTGAGGATTGATCGGATACGAGTTGTCCAATCACCGTGGGAGTTTCGTTCTCGGCATATTTCACCTGAGCGCCAAAGGCCTCGGCCTCGACCGACAGGTCCATGATGGTGACAAAGCCAGCCGAAGGGTAGCGGTCTGCCAGGGCTTGCATGCAGTGCGATTGTTTCTCGCCGTCCTTGACCACATCCAAAACGTTCATGCCTGTCAAGGACAAGCCAACATAAGTCATGATCGGGAAGGCGAGTCTTTTATCGGACCGGATTATGTTTTTCCTCCATTGTTCCATGTTTGTTTTCAATCTATTCCTCCTTATTTAACCGTTTGCCAGTTTGGGTCTGCCGATGGCGGTAGCCTTGATCTCTGTGCCTAAAAAAAATCCTCCACTAGGGACACCATTACCTGAATCAATGATCTGATCCTTACGACTGATATGAACTTGAACAGCGGACGCTCCGGCATACCGTGCATGCTCATCAGCTAAGCTACGTGCTTCTTCAGTAGCATAGGCAATGGCCTCTTCAAAGTTGTCAAAGTCCTGAATGCCGACAGGCAGGTGAACACGAAATCTTTCCGGAGCAAGAGGTTTAATGAAAGCACGTAAGGTTTGCATAACGCTGCCAGCCACGGCACCAACGGCATTAGCGACTTCAGCATGGTCGGGGATAATAAGCTGCGTATGCATCTTTTCGGCAACAGCCGGGAAATAAGTACGTACGGGAGCTCCGATCGCCACCAATGGCCGACGTAAGGTTAAACTCACCCCCATCAAGGTATCGAGATCATCCTGGCCAGCCAATGCTTGATCAACCAGAAGGCGGCCAAGCGAATTTTTACCATTCATGTTCATGTGATACCCTTCGGCCAGGGCGGTAGACACAATTGCCTTCCCTGCTTGTACGGTTATTTGATGTACTACCTTTTGGCAAAGGTCGCGGATCTGCATGATCGACACTGAAGTGCACTTTCCTGCTTGTCGCGCCATGAGTTCGGCTCCCAAATTCGCTCCTTCTAACGACCATTCTTGAATGTACCCCAAGGCGTGCGCGGCATCTGTGGGTGTGAATCCGCTGATCACCACCAGGCCATGCTCAACTAACCGTTCCAAGGCATATGACTTAAGCATGGTCACCTCAGACTCAAGTAGCAAATCCAAAGCTACAGGACCATCTGCCAAAGCTTCCCACACCATAGTCTGAAACGGCGTAAGGTTTTCCCGAGCAACATCCAATGGTCTTTGGCGCAGGGCAAACTGCCCGTCATGAAGCTTGAATGATGCTTGAGACACTTGTTGACGTAAGGCAGCGAGGACTGCCGGATATTGATGGGCCAAAAGACTCAAGGGAACCATGCGGGTAGGACCGAGAAACATATCTCCGGATTTATCCCAGGTAATCTGGCTGTCGCCGCCCAATCCGGACGTGTGCACCGACACAGCCTCCACCATGGTTTTCCATCCGCCGATGATTGCCCCTTCTTCATTAAGTATGGGTTTACCTGCACGGAGGATGGCGATGTCGGTCGTGGTACCTCCCATGTCCGCCACAAAGACATCTTCCATTTTCGATAAGTACCGCGCCCCAACCACGCTCGCGGCCGGACCGGATAGAATTGTCTCCACCGGGTGTTCCAACGCTACGCTAGCCTTTATAAGGGAACCGTCTCCCTTAACTACCATGAGGGGCGCATGGATAGCCTTCTCAGACAACATGTCCTGCACCGCCTGTATGAGTTGTTGCAGTAATGGAATGAGACGGGCATTCAAGACGGTTGTGAGCGCCCGGCGTGGTGCGTTGAGGTTTGAAGTTAGTTCGTGTCCGCAGGTAACCGGCAAACCGGTCAGTTCACGCACCATATTGCGCACGGCCAGTTCATGGCTGGGATTATAGACACCTAAATAACCCGACACGGCAAAAGCTGCCGTATGGCCGGCATGCATAGTAATCGCCTGACGTGCCGCATTCAGATCAAGAGGCCTCTGCTCTTCACCCGTGATGGTATGCCCACCATCTATGAAAACCACCGGGTCGCTTCCCAAGGCCTGGCTAAGTCCCTCACGATCCAAGGCATCCGGTGGATACCCCAGAAGTAACAGGCAGACAGGACATCCTCGTCCTTCAACCACGGCATTAGTTGCTAATGTCGTTGAAAGAGAGACCAGATTGATTTCGGGGGGTGGATCAGGCAAGGCCGCTTCCACAGCGGAACGGATGCCGAGATAGAGATTATGTTTGGTCGTCAGAGACTTACCAAAACCGATAACTCCTTTTTCATCATCAAGCAGGGCGGCATCGGTATAGGTGCCGCCGGTATCAATACCAAGAAGAATAGCCATACACTCTTTGTCTCCGGTTGAATCTATGCATCACACTCTTTGTGATCAGCTGAATGTGCCAGCGATTTTTGATATGGAGCTCTACGACCCGGACATTTTTCCAGGGGACATAATTGACAGTTGACAAACCCTTCATCAGAAGCAAAGAAGATCCCTGACATGGATTTAAGCGGTTTCATCATGAGACCTTCCGTAAGAGTGACCCCAATCTTAACAGCATCGTCTCCGAACAGATGAAACAGATTCTGCTGTTCCTGAATCGGCCAATCAGTCAATGATCCGGGATTCATTGCGGATAGATTCCGGGGTTGATAGCGTTGCTTAATTGATGTTTCCAAGGCATGTATTGCACTACCGAGAGCAAAGTCTTGAATCGTATTTACCCAATACTTCTGAACAATATCGGTAAACTGCTGCGACCATTCTTCCATCTCTGTGCCGCAAGTACACAGGAAGGGGAGCACGATGTCAGACTTGCCCAGATTGTTTTTTAAGAGACGGCTATGCAATAAAATTGCATCAATCTCTACTACATCCTCGTCGGGATATTTAGCTAATGCAATTTTATATAAAGCTTTCGGTCTGCCAATTCGCATGGCATCGGTCGCCAGCTTGGTTACAGTATCAATTGCAGAAGGATTATTTTGCAGTCGCAAGCTATTTACCAATAGATTCACATCAAGTACGAATGGGATTTCATCTATGATAACTTTATCCATAACCGTTACATCCTTTACATCGCAGCTATTAATAGTATCCGTATTTGTATACAGAATTAATCAAAGCCTTAAGGTTTTCCGGACGGGAATTGGCTGGAATTTCACACCCGCCAGCCAGAATAAATCCTCCGCCTTTGCCTACCTCTTCAATCAGGCGATGACAATATTCATCCACTTCCTGAGGACTGCCCATCACCAGTCGCGAGGCGGATACGTCACCGAAAATACACATGCGATCTCCGATCTCTTCCTTGGCACGGAAAATATCGGTCATACCATCCATTTGCAGGATGCATTTCTTAGCAGGCAGGCGGCGCATGATCTTGAGGTTCTTCAGCCAATCGCCGTCGCAATGGAGTATCGGTGTGATTCCGGCATCGATCAGCCGATTGATAATAATCTCCATACTGGGGAAAGCCAGATTTTCGAAATGCCGCGGAGATATGAAGCTATTAGATGTACGGTGCAGGTATAATTGTACCCTTGGTATACCCATCAGCTTGGCCGTGAGGATCGCGAACGCCGCATACCCGTCTGCAAGTTTGGTAGCCGCTTTTCCGATCTTATCAGGTACATTGAAGAGGTCTTTGGAAAAGTTTATTACATTTCTGCCTTGAGAAAAAGTATCAAACGGCATTTCAGCCTGATAGCCCATTTGCACCGCCAGTCCCTGCTTCTCCCACCACTTGAAGTCGCGCCTCCAGAACACAACCTGGCCAAGGAGGCCTGTAAGCACTTTCATAGATAATCGGGGAAGACCATATCCCTCAACGTCCAGACTGAAACGCGGAAGCATCTTCAAGCGAAAAATGAGGTCACCCCAATACTTAGCGCCCCAGGATGTATCGTTCAAAATCTCATCATAATCTTCCGGCCGCATGTACTCAATTTCTTCGGTCTGCACAACATCATCGAGGGGAAGATCCACCCCCGGCCACAGCGATCGCATCATCATCACAAAAGTATACACGAGGCGTGAGTAAGGATTGATATTGTAGTAAATATCCCAGGGTCCAAGATCCGCATAAACCTTATGCATCACTTGCTTGTATGTCTCAGGATTTCTCAGGTATTCGCCCATGCTCGTACCGGTATGGTAGGGTGCATAATAGTAAATCATCATGGAAACCGGCACGCGATCCGGTTTTTCACACTTAATAACCTTTTCAAGCCGCTCATCGGCGGTCATCGAATCTTTATCATAGAGCTTCTTTTTCTGCATACGGCCTCCTCATACACATTTATTAGTATTGAGATATACTCAAACGTTATCTTATATTTTGCAGATGGCTAGGCGCCGGCAAATGATTGAATAATGCGAATACCTTCATAACCATCCCAGGTTTGCGCATCTGCCCCTATTTTTTCCGCCAGGTCTTTTGAGGTCGCGCCTCCGCCAATAATTACCTTGACACCTTCACGCAACCCATTTTCTTTGAGCAGTTCGACTACCTGGGCCATATATGGATAGGCGGTAGTGATCAAAGCTGACATACCGAGGATTGTCGCACCGGTTGCTTTTACTTTATCGATAAAACTTTCAGGAGGAACATCTTCGCCTAGGTTATAAACTGTAAAACCAGCTGCTTCAGCCAGGATACAAAAAATATCTTTTCCCAGGGCATGGATATCTCCCTTAGGGGTTCCGATGACAATTGTTCCCAGATTCCTTTGACCATCGCCGAGCTTCAAGTGCGGTTTAATCATGGAGCTAATCTGCTTGAATATTTCTCCGGCCATGACCAGTTCGGGCAGGTAATAGTCGCCGGCTTCAAACTTCTTTCCGACCTCTTCCATGCACTGCTGGCATGCACGCAGGAAATCATGGGGCAAACAGCCTGACTCAAGCAGTCTCTCCGCCTCTTTAGTTATTGAATCCAGATGAAAAGAAAAAAACTTCTCCTGAAAAACATCGAAAGCATCCTTGTCACTCGCCATTGCCTCTCCTCCTTATTCAATTCAAAGATATTTTATTAAAATTCATCCAGTACATTCTGGAATGATAAACCAAAAGAATAATTAACTTTTTTTTCTGGATATTTTTCTCTTTTTCAGACTATCTATAATTTCTGCTTTTACCTTGCCCGGCAGGAGATATCTTGCCATATTTTCAATCAATACCTGTTCTATGGGCATCCTCTTCTCCAGCATTGACATGTAAATGTAACCTTCCACAGAGAGGAGAAGTAAAAGAGCCAAAGAAGATTCTTCAAGTTCGGCATTTAGATATCCGGAGTCCTTGCCTTGTCGAATAAGCGCCTCAAGTTGACGGAGTACTTGTTGGTAATAGCCGTTTACTCTATCCTTGAAATTTTCGAGTGGTTTATTAGTGTTGTTATGCAGCGAACCGAAGTGAACAAGCCGGTTCAATAGATTTTGTTGATTGAATAAAGCGACAAATTTCCGCATGTATTGGAATAGTTTTTCTTCAAAGGGATCATTGGAATCCAGCGTAGCCTGTAAGAGTTCACAATACGGAACCATGCAGCGGTCAATAAGTTCGTTAAAAAGTGCCGCTTTATTGTCCCAATACCAATAAATTAATGCCTTACTGTATCCGGTATCGGCAGCAAGATCGTTCATGCTGGAATGATCATATCCTTTGATAGAAAAGACCTTTAACGCAGAATTAATAATTTCCTCCCGGCGCTGAGTTTCTTTGAGATTTCTCCTCAGACCCATGGTTTTCTGTTTCATATAAAATCCTCCGCAGGAATAATATAGCCAACTATTATACTGAACGTTCAGTATAATAGTTTTTGTAGGATACAGAAGACATGTATATTTGTCAATAAAAAAATAAACCTAAATAATAACTGAAAAAACAACATATTTTTTATGCTAAATAACAGATTTTATAACGTTTTTAATATATTGCTAATCGAAAAAAAATATTCCTTGACTTGTAGACGACCGGTCCAATATGTTGATAAATATGTCAAAAGCATAATTACCATTCATGGATTTTTACAAAGGTACATCCGTTGATGGTGACAAACGTAAAGTCAATTGATGAGATACTGCGTATACCTTTAACGGCGGAAAAGGTATAATTGAAACGGTTGATCTTCAACTTCTTACTATGTGTTAAACCCGTAGAAAAATTCTATATAAAAGGAGCTTGATTATGGGACATCTAGTTGGAAAAGACATTTATAAAAAACTGGGAGAGAAGATTGATAATTTAACGGTCAAGGCACCCTGGAATGATGCCGTTTACAACATTTTTAAAACTCTCTACACACAGGATGAAGCCGAAGTTATTGTAAAGATGCCTTATGTTTTATCAAGTTTCAACCGTATTCAAAAAATAACAAAAATTGAGCCCACAAAATTACGAAAGATACTGGAGAGCCTATGCGTCAAAGGTCTGGTTATCGATATCTGGGCCAACAATACCTACAATTATATGATTTCGCCAATGCTCATCGGCGTATTCGAATTCACAATGATGAGAAATAATCCTGATCTTAATTCCAAGGAATGGGCTAAATTATTTCATCAATATCTCCAAGGTGATGGCGGACCTTTATATGCAGAAAACAGCAAAGAAGGACATAAGATATCCTTTGCCCGGACACTCCCTCATGAAGGCACTATTCCGGATGAAGACCATGTCGAAGTTCTGGATTACGAAAAGGCCACATCAATTATTAAATCGTTTAATAAATTTTCAATCGGGCTGTGTTCCTGCCGGCACGAAAAACATCATATTGATGAAAAAAAATGCGATATCCCTCTGGATACATGCACTTCATTTGGTTTTGGAGCGGACTATCTCATCCGGAACAATCTGGCAAAAGAAGTTTCTAAAACACAAATGCTTGAGCACTTTGCCCGGTCAAAAGAATTGGGCCTGGTTTTTAATGCGGACAATGTGCAGAAAAATATAACCTTTATCTGCCACTGTTGCGGCTGTTGCTGTAACATATTGCTGGGTATTTCCAAATTTGGCTATCCTAATTTCGTCGTAACATCCAATTACATCGCCGAAATCGATGAAAAATTATGCAATGGCTGCGGTAAATGCGCTAAAGCCTGTAAGATCGACGCCATTCAAATGGTTACCATTGAGAAGCCCCTAACCAAAAAGAAGAAGGATGCCAAAATTAATAAGGAGTTCTGTATTGGCTGCGGAGTATGTGCTCTTGCCTGCCCCACAAAAGCAATGAAACTTGTGAAACGCGACAAGCGTGTTATTACGCCGGAAACTGTCTTCGAAAGAATTATCCTGCAATCATTTAAAGCCGGTAATCTACAAAATCACATTTTCGATAATCCTCAGAGCAAAACACAGGATTTCATGCGTGGTTTTGTGGGAGGATTCCTCAAAATACCATCTGTTAAAAAGGCTCTCCTAAGCGATGCCCTGCGTTCCACCTTTCTGGCCACGATGAAAATAGGCATACACTTACAAGGGAAAGGATGGATAACAAAATTATAATCAAACCATTAAGCACCAACGTTGTCCGTGTACTTTTTGACATGAGATGATCTTGGGATTTTTTTTATTTATGACAACAGAAGTCCGCTTTTCGGGTAGCCAACACCTCATCGAGGTGATTGACCGATAAGGAATCTATTAACAATAAAGCCAAAACGCCCGTAAAAAGCAAGATTGTCTTCTTTTGAGTTTTCCAGATAGGCCCAACACTTTTCACGGTCACAAATATGTAGTGTCGGCATCATCAATGCCATGCCTGCACTCTTGCCATGATATTTAGAAACCACCACAATGAACTGTAAATAATAATGCCTTTCCTTGGGATGGCATCTTTCAAGCTTATCCATTACAGATAACAGACGTAACAATTCCTTCCAGCTTACTGCATGAATCATTTTGGACGAAAGGTCAATTGCTTTACATAGCTGACCTTCGATGCCCCCAGCGGATACCATAATGCCGCTCCGGTGAGATCTTTTGTCGTAAGCACCTTTTCATGCTGCAGGCACAAATCTGATATTCATGTATGAAACAAGAGCTCTGGCCCTCGAGTTTTTTTTCATCCTTACGGATTATCCAGTTGACGATAGGATCATCATCAAACGCCATCACAAGAGACGCAACTAAGCGATCGGTGCTGCGCAAAAGGCCTTTCTAATCTTGTCATTCAATGCATTCATTTCTTTGAAAACCTATTATTCAACGATTTCATAACTGTCTATTCGCCGAGCCATGAATGCAAATGCCCCAATCACGCAAAGAAGACCGCCTAGAAATAACGTGTGCGGGGTTCCCAGTTTGGCGGACAGCACACCGGCCAGATAACTTCCCACAGTGGCTGCACCCGTAAATATCATGGTATAGCAACTCATGATTCTTCCCCGTTTGCTTTCTTCGATGATGGTTTGTATGAATGAGATAGTGGCTGCCATAAGCATCATCATGCAGGCACCTATAACCGCCGCCACAACCATTGACAGGATCAGATTTCTGGAAAATGAAAGCGCAATGATGCCTATGCCGAATAAGGCGGTTGTAAAAGCGATCACTATATCCATCCCCGAATTATTTTTCTTGGAACCGAGGAATATGGCTCCAATGAGCGCGCCCGCTCCGGATGCCATCATGAGCATCGAAAAAGTATGGGCGTCACCCCGCAACAGATCTCTGGCTATTACCGGCATGAGAACCGTATATGGCCATCCCGATAGGCAGACCAGCCCGTAAAGAAGCAATACGTTTTTGACAGGTTGGAATCCGAACGCATACGCAAAGCCTTCCTTCATCTCGCGGAATAATCCGGTATTTTTAGTTCTTTTACTTGTGGATATGGTTTTCATCATAACAAGCGAAGCAATTACGGCAATATAACTCATCCCATTGATTAAGAAGCAGAGCGCCTCTCCACTGTAGGTAATAATTATTCCGGCAATAGACGGGCCGATCAATCTCGCACTATTGACAATTGTGGAATTGATTGCCATAGCGTTGCAATAATTAGTTTTATCGCCAATAAGTTCCGGCAGAAAAGCCTGGCGGGCGGGCATTTCGAAAGCGTTAATGACACCGAGAAATACATTGAGGAGAATGATAATACCAACGGAGATATTTTCCGTATAACAACAATACGCAAGCATCAGAGCTTGAATAAGGCTGAGAATTTGCGTAGCCATCACTATACGATAGCGATTCCATCGATCAATGAGCACTCCGGCAACCGGGGCTATGATAAAAGACGGGGCAAGTCCGGCAAAGACAACCAGCCCCAACAATAATGTAGATCCGCTCCTCTGATACACCAGCCAGGGAAGGGCAATTCTCTGTATCCAGGTTCCAATGAGCGATATGCCCTCCCCGAAAAAAAAGAGCCTGAAATTCCTGCAACCGAGAGTTCGGAAAATAGCTTTTATTGCATTATCCCTTGCCATAATACATCTACCAGCGGCTGTCGTTTTTTTGTTGAAACACCAGCAAACCTAACATGTACCGCCTTCTATTGATTCACACCCTATAACCGGTTTTCGCACATATTTACTCTAATTAAAGTGTATACCGGGTTTTTCAACCCGGCATATAAATAGAAATAAAAAATTATCTTCACAGCCAGTAAAGGACTTTGATCCAATTCCAAACATTATGCGTTCCACGATAAATAGGCGTGATTTCCTTGTTCACATGGAGGAGTTTATACACGGCTGTCTGTGCTGTCTTTGTGGAATAGGAAACCATGAAGACCGTATCCTCCGGCATTTCGGTGAATTCACCGATCAATGCCAAATTCGTGGACCGATCCGGTATGACTGGGGGACGGTCGTACTGATTCCTCGGCAGGAACATGCTGGTAACATAGGGAAGCATGAATGGGATACATTCCGAGGATTTCAATATCTCCGGCAATTCATTCATAAAGCCGAACTGATAGCACATTTCAGTCAATAACTCTTCTCCAGTGCATTCCCCCATCTTCTTCTTCACATATTCGCCCTCGTTATCTCCCTTGAGCGCATACGCCATGATGATGGTCGTGTCCTTATCCTGATTTCTCACAAAGGGCTGCCACGGAATATGCACGATCAGGTTCCATGGCGACTCGGGAAAAATAACCATGTGCTGTTCCCCAAATCTTTTATTTTTAGTGAACTTCATGATCAAGTCTTCCAGCAATTTACCTTTGGTGGTGACGTTGAAGACCACGAATTTCGAGTGGTCGATACTATTGGTAAAATGCAATGGATTTCCCAAGCCGGGCTGTTTCTTGGCCATGTTTTCCCAGAGCGTCCAGGCACCATCAACCTTGTTTTTCTCCAATATCGGAGCGATATGCATGGAGCCTTCCCGTGAATCAGCGGTCTTCGAACCGATACTGATAAACACAAAATCGTTGTAATTAACCATAATATCCTTTTGCACGCCATTTTGTATATAATGGATTTTTTGTACCGTCTTTTCGTCGATGGTCGGCTTGAAATCCACATCCGTGACCTTACAGCCCATGTCGAAATTTACCCCCCGTGTGCGTAGCCACTTCACGGTCGGCACCACTACTGCATCATAACTATTATACTCTGCATTCATGCCGGTCTTTTTTAAGTCTGAGAGGGTATCAAGAGATTGAAAAAAGTTTCTCACATAACGCCTCATTTCAGTCAAACTGTGCCATTGCTGAAATCCGAAGACGGAAGAGAACATGTACCAAAAATTTGATTTGAAGAAGGATGGCTGAAAATATTCGCCAATTCTTTTATCATGGTATTTGTCCTCAGGGGATGAGATCAATACGAGTAAATCCCATTTATCGCCCATCGACAATCCGAACTTAAAATGGTCGATCCTCCGCTGGTCTTTCCCCACCAGCCTCGTGATGGAATTGAGTTTATGGGTGGCCCAAAAATCGTCTAATTCATCAGAAAGTGTCTTTTTGACTTTATAATTCTTTAGCGCTTCACCATCACCCCCTAGTTTTTCCATCGCCTGCTGATCGGCCAGAGAGGGAATTCTGGTGAGCCAGGCCCGATAAGCCCGATGAGCTTCGGGATCTAGGAGCCTTGCGCCGCGGGCGGCATATGGTACATTATGGGTACCTCCTTTTGAATCCAAGGCTCCACCCGCTACATTTAATTCTTCTAATATATGGATGTTTTTGCCAGGGATATTTGCATCCTGAATGGCGTACACCGCAGCAGCTAATCCAGCTAGGCCACCGCCAACAATATAGATCTGACTATTCGCAGTTACTGGGGCTTGGGTAACTTGAGTAACTGGGTGGTGGGTGCCAAAATATCCTTTAACTGAGAAAAACACAATTATGATCCCTATTAGGAGACATAATAAAATTATCCCTGTTTTCTTCATACAAACCTCCTATTTTCTTTATTAGTTACAATGTAACGAAATTGAGATTCTTCTTTACGCTTAGGTATGACCTGCATGGTGACCTTGGCAATGCCTGTCCGCTGAATGCAAAGTATAAGTCCCAGAATGTACTCAGGAAATATATCTGAGTACAGGTTTCATTCTTCATGTGATCAATCTCCACCTAAACCCAGTATTTTATCCAGGATGCCTCGTGAGTACAGAAATGCATTGACATTGAAGAATGTGTTCGGTGCCATCCTCTTCATGAACCAAAGAAACTTTGCATCCGGTTGAGGAAGAACGTACAATTTATTTTTTTTTATGGCCTTGAGAGTGGAGGCGCATATACTTTCTACTTTGCCGAAGGAGAATTTGTTGAAAAAAGCCTTTGCCATCTTTAACTGGCGTTCATCAGCACATCTCGCCTGATCCATGAGGTTTGACTTAAAGAATGTCGGGCATACAACAGTGACCCCTATATTACTTTTCCTCAGCTCAATGCGTAGGGTCTCTGATATAGATATAACCCCTGCCTTTGCCGCGCTGTATGGGGACATTTCGGGCAAAGAGACAATCCCAGCGGACGAGGCTACATTCACAATATGCCCCCATCCTTGTTTCTTGAAGATGGGGATAAATGTCCTGCACCCGTAGATGACGCTCATAAGCATTATATCGATCTCGAAATTCCAGTCTTCCAGAGGAACCTTCTCCATGAAACCTACAACCGGGACACCAGCATTGTTAATGATGATGTCTATCGTACCCCACGTAGAAATCACAATATCGGACAAGGCCTGCACTTTTTCTGGTTTTGTGACATCGCACTCGACGGCAAGGCCATTTCCCTTTCCGTTCATGAGTCGTACAGTTTCATTGGCAGTTTCAAGATTTATATCGCTGACAGCAACCCTCCAGCCTAGCTTGGAAAAATCGAGTGCGAGCCCGCGGCCTAACCCACTGCCGGCGCCTGTAATAACAACTGTCTTTGTTTTGAACCGATCCATGAAAACTCCTTTTAAGTGTGTTTCTTCGTGCGCAGATCAGCGGTTATAGATTTTTAAACGTTGCGTTTTTGACCTGTTTGTAAAAAATATACTATTGTAATATCCATAAAATGCTCTCCTATAATAAATAAAAATTAGGGCAGAAAGCTTCATTTTCCCCAAAACACCAGAGACGGCGATAATAAAAACATTCTGGAGTCACCAAGGGCTCCATTACTTTACAACAATCTCCTTCACTGTAACGGACGCATTTATTAACAAGACACTTATGATTTTCTTGATCTTGTCCACGGCCTTTTCCGGATTATTGGTTGCGTCCACGATCAAAGGCCTGAGAATTGCTTCAAGGAAAGCTATTTGTTTGTTGTATTCGTCGGGTTCATCAAATGCCAGAAGCATGCTGTTTTCATAAAGTTCGTCGTGTTTTTTCCAGTAATTCACAGTCATGTCAAAAAGATCGCTGATGCTTTCAGTAGAACTGGTCCGGCGGAGATACTCAGCCACGTTTTCATCGCCGATCCAGGCAATCATATGGGTGAGCATGTCTTCTTTGGAGGAAAAATAATGGTAGAGCGCTCCGGTAGATACGCCGCTCTTGGCGGCAATTTCTTTCATACTTATATTATGATAACACTTGCGGGTGAATAAACGTAAACTTTTTCCCAGCATCTCTTGCCGGTGTTCATCATGATTAAAGATGTTCGGCATAGGTAATCCTTTATATTTTATATTGAACGTTCAATATAAATAGTTATAGCCCATACAAAAATTGTTTGTCAAGAGGTATTTTAATTTTTAAAAAATCTTATCTTACTGATGGGAAACCGGATATTAAGAAAATCAATCCATTCACTTTGAAAATGCCGCACAACAACTATTGGGACGTGGGAAATTGTATCGGGAAAATATAGAATATCGAGGAAAAGATAAAACAAAAGGATAAAAATGCAGAACTATAAATATATTGTCAAGCGGATTTACCACTAGGCACATCGCATGGCTTGACATTGCACCTTCCAAATCGTAAGTCACGGAGTCAAGACTTTTTAAAATCGTTTCTTTGTTGGTATTACTGTACAAAACTGTTTTCCAGCGCGCTGATATCCACAGCTCCTTTATCGTTTACATTGTTTTTGAATTGCTGAATGCCTAACGAAACTTCTTGAAGATGGGTCCCGGATGTTACTATACAACAAGCCATGTTGGAGATTCTTTCTACATCTTCTGATAGAAAATCAAAGATTCCGGTAACCATTGCTTCCACAATATTCGCAGTGACAAGACCGGTTCGATCTTCCCCGCAAATTTCGAAAGCAAAGCTATGTCTGGACATTCCATAAACGGATTCCGCAATGAGATAAGCGGCATTATAAATTTTATCGTAACTTATATCATGACTATTTCCTAAGCCAAAGAGAAGCAGCATTTCGGCGCCAATGCGCTTAGGAAATGGAATTACAATCTTTTCCTTAAATTCTCCGCTGATGTTTCCCTGCTTTATTTCTCTGGAAATCATGCCATTGAGACGCCAATCAATAAAACCACTTGTGCCACGAGGCGGTTTTTCATCAGCGAAAAGGCCCAGCACAAGGCATTCATGTTTGGGAAGGTCAGGCTTTTCTGTCGAGATGGTTAGTTGCATTTTTATTATTTAATTGCAGATTAAGGGCATCCAATATGCCGTTAATAAAAGAACCGGAGTTTTCCGAACCAAAAGTTTTTCCCAGATCGACAGCTTCATTCAAAGTAACTTTCGGGGGGATATCATCACAATAGAGAAATTCAAAAACTGCCAGACGTAAAATATTTATATCTACTCTGGACATGCGCCCTAGAGACCAGTTATCCGAACAACCGGCAATAAGTTTATCCAGTTCCTCCTTATGTTCGCATATGCCTTGAACCAGAAATGCCGCAAATTCTTTAGCCGTTTTTGGAGCAACAAAGTTACCCCAGAAAAGATCTAAAGCCTCTTGCACATCAACATTCACAAAATTAAGACCGTAAAGAACCTGTAAGGCAATTTCCCTTGCCTTTCTCCGCCCACGCATTTATTCCATAAACCTCAAAGAACCATTATTCCAATTCTAAATCAACGCGCTATCTTTGTCAGCATTGTCGTCGGCTTCCTCAACGTATTAGTAATACGCCTCGTCACCTCATCCTTGCCGCCCCGATATCATCCTTGATTAGAAATGGCATTAGATTACCACATTCTCATGGTGGCAATTCAACATTAAATCTTTTTAAATAAGTCAACTATTTCAATTGCCGTCATAGCCGCATCGGCGCCTTTATTTCCAGCTTTAGTACCCGCTCGCTCAATCGCCTGTTCAATTGTATCTGTCGTCAATACGCCAAAAATAACAGGGACTCCCGTTTCTAAACCGACACTGGCAATACCTTTGGATACCTCGGCGCTTATATATTCGAAATGTGGAGTTGCGCCGCGAATTATGGCACCCAGACAAATTATGGCATCAAAACGACCGCTCTTTGCCAGTTTTTTCGCCGTCAACGGCAATTCAAAAGAACCCGGAACCTTATAAATAGAAATGTCTTTTTCTTCTGTGCCGGCTCTCACCAAAGCATCAATGGTTCCTTCAATTAATCTACTGCAAATAAAATCGTTAAAACGGCTGGCCACGATGCCAAACTTCATTCCCTTGGCGACGATTTTTCCTTCAATTATTTTCGGCATTGTTTATTACCATCCTTTATTAAATTTCTTAACAGTCCGGGTTTATATTTTCAAAAGATGCCCCATCTTTTTTTGCTTTGTTTTCATGTAATGTATGTTTTTCTCGTTAGGATCTATCTCTATTGGAACGCGTTTGGTGATTTCAATCCCATATCCTTCCAATCCGACTATTTTTTTAGGATTATTGGTTAATAAACGCATCTTGCGCACTCCCAAATCAACAAGAATTTGTGCTCCAATTCCATATTCCCTTAAATCCGGTTTAAATCCAAGCTCTATATTGGCCTCAACCGTATCCTTGCCTTCTTCCTGCAGAGCATAAGCTTTAATTTTATTAGCCAGACCAATTCCTCTACCTTCCTGACGCATGTAAACTATAACGCCTTTTCCTTCTTTTTCCACCATGCTCATGGCGCGATGGAGTTGATCGGCACAATCGCATCTTTGAGAACCAAAAATATCTCCGGTAAGGCATTCCGAGTGAACTCGTACGAGAACCTCATCTTCTTCTTTAATATCTCCTTTAACTAAAGCTATGTGCTGACCCTCATCAACGTCGTTTTCATAAACGATAATTTTAAAGTCACCTCCGAAACGGGTGGGAATTGTAGCCTCTGCCATTCGCCTGATAAGTGATTCGTTCTGCATTCGATAATCAATGAGATCGGCAATGGTAACGATTTTTAACTTATGTTCCCGGGCAAATACTTCCAGATCAGACATTCGGGCCATCGTACCGTCATCTTTCATTATTTCGCAAATCACACCGGCAGGTGTCAAACCGGCCAGACGGCATAAATCAACTGACCCTTCCGTCTGCCCTGTACGCACTAACACGCCACCCTCTTTGGCTGTGATGGGAAAAACATGTCCGGGACTGACCAAATCTTCCGGCTTGGCCTGTGGATTTACAGCGGCCTGAATTGTTGTTGCCCTATCAGCCGCAGATATACCTGTTGTCACACCGTGCTTCGCTTCAATAGAAATGGTAAACGCTGTCCCGAAGCGAGCCTGATTATCCTGAACCATTTGCTTTAGATGGAGTTTATCTGCAGTTTCTTCATTTAGGGTTAAACATATTAGACCCCGGCCATAACGAGCCATGAAATTGATTGTCTTTGCCGTAGCAAATTGCGCTGCCATGCAAATATCGCCTTCATTTTCCCTGTCTTCATCATCAACAAGAATAATCATCTTCCCGTTTTTGATATCTTCAATTGCTTCCTGAATAGTGCTTATTGCCATTTTATTACCTTTGCTTATTTAAAATCCATGTTGCGTTAAAAAATTTTTATCTATTCCCTGCGGAGTTTGTAATAATTTTTCAACATATTTGCCTAAAATATCTGTTTCAATATTGACCAAATCGGCTTCTTTTTTTATCACTAAAGTGGTGTTAGCCGCCGTGTGGGGAATTATATTAACATAAAACCGGCTTTTTTCAAGTTTGTTCACGGTAAGACTAATTCCATCTAATGCTACAGATCCTTTTTCCACAATATAACGGGAGACATTTTCATTCATTTCCACAGCCATAATCAGCGAACCGGACTTCTGCATAAGGGAAAGAATCCTGCCTGTGGCGTCAACATGACCCAAAACAAAATGACCACCGACAAAACCGCCCACGCGCAGTGATTTTTCCAGATTAACCTTATGCCCCGCTTGTAATAATTTAAGGGTTGTTCTGGAGAGTGTTTCCGCCGAAACATCTGTCTGAAAAATCTGCTGATTTTTTGATGTGACGGTAAGACAGGCACCATTGACGGCAATACTGTCGCCGATGGAAACTTCAGCAAGATTTATTCCTGTTTCAATTTCCAAAATAGCATCGGCGCCTTTCATTATCAGACGCTTTACCTTGCCCAATCCCTCCACGATACCCGTAAACATAATCTATTTTTTACCTTTGCTTAATAAATCCTTCAATTCGGACATGAATTCACCGACATCGCGAAATTGACGGTAAACCGAAGCAAACCGTACATAGGCAACGCCATCAAAAACTTTGAGCTCATTCATTATCTTTTCTCCAATAAGCGTCGACGAAATTTCTTCTAACTGCATTTCCTGACAGGCCTGTTCCACATTTTCAACAACTTTATCTATCGAGTCCATGCTGATCGGACGTTTTTCGCAGGCTTTTTTGATGCCATTCAATATTTTTTGCCGATCGAATTGTTCGCGGCGGCCGTCTTTTTTTACGACCATCGGCAGAACGTCTTCTACATATTCATACGTGGTAAAGCGCTTTGTACAACCCAGACATTCCCGGCGGCGTCGGACAGCCTTACCATCCTTGCTTATTCGCGAATCAATAACCTTATTTTCCGTATGACCACAAAATGGACACTTCATTGTTTTACTTATCTTACTTTTTTCTCGAGTTTAGATTTGCTTGACGCTTATTCCCGCTTCTTTAAGCATCTGAGCGGCCAGTTTATCATGATAGCCGTCGCGAATAACTATGCGTAAAATCCCGGCATTGATAATCATTTTAGCGCAGATAACACAGGGATGATTGGTGCAGTACAAAGTTGACCCCTTGGTGCTAACTCCATGCAGCGCCGCTTGAATGATTGCGTTTTGTTCCGCATGCAGTCCACGACACAATTCATGACGTTCACCAGAAGGGACTTTAAGCTGCTCGCGCAGACAACCGATATCAAGGCAATGCTGCAACTTGGAGGGAGCGCCGTTATAACCGGTAGCCAGAATCCTACTGTCGCTCACCAGCCCGGCCCCTACTGCTCTACGACAACAGGTACTGCGTTTCGATACAAGTTCGACAATATCCAGAAAGTAATTGTCCCAACTGGGCCTTTTTTTATTTTTCTGAGGTGAACCGTCCGGAGGTAATTTTTTAGTGGCCATAATTGCACTTTTTATCAGAACTTATTTCCCAAATCTTTTTATAGGCTTTTAATTCTCTGCTGATAAAGAGGAAACCGATCGCAAAGAATTTTTACCTTTTCAGCAACAGCTTTAATTTTAGGCTCATTATTAATGTCTTTAATCACATCAGCCATGTAGGAAGCAATCAAACGCATCTCGTTTTCCTTCATGCCTCTGGTTGTCACTGCAGGAGTGCCGACTCTTATTCCACTAGTTACCTGAGGCCCCTTGGTATCAAAAGGAATGCCATTTTTGTTAACAGTTATTGAGGCGCGGTCGAGCGCATCCTGCGCGTCCTTGCCGCTGACATCCTTATCGGTTAAATCGACCAGCATCAGATGATTATCCGTTCCGCCGGAAACAAGCCTGAATCCCTGATTTTTTAATTCATCCGCCATTGCCTGTGCGTTTTTGATTATCTGCCTCTGATATTCCTTGAATTCCGGTTGAAGCGCTTCTTTGAAAGCGACAGCCTTAGCAGCAATCACATGCATCAACGGGCCGCCCTGCATGCCGGGAAAAACCCTGCTGTTGAGAGTCTTCGCGTACGCCTCCTTGCACATCACCACACCACCGCGCGGACCGCGCAAAGTTTTATGAGTTGTGGTTGTGACATATTCGCAAACAGGAACAGGAGATGGATGCAATCCCGTGCAGACAAGTCCGGCGATATGCGCTATATCAGCCATAATTACTGCGCCGACTTCATCGGCGATTTTGCGGAATTTTATAAAATCAATCGTCCGCGGATAAGCGCTGGCGCCGACAATAATCATTTTGGGTTTATGTTCCCTGGCTAATTTTTCTACTTCATCGAAATCAATTGTCTCTGTCTCCCTGCTGACTCCGTAGGGAACAATCTTATAAAATTTGCCTGAAAAATTGGCCGGGCTGCCATGAGACAAATGCCCGCCATGAGACAGATTCATTCCCAGAATCGTATCTCCCGGCTGCGCTACGGCAAAATATACGGCCATATTCGCCTGCGTTCCCGAATGCGGTTGAACGTTGACATGATCGGCCCCGAACAGCTGTTTACAACGATCAATGGCAAGACTTTCCGCGATATCCACGTATTCACAGCCACCATAATAACGTTTCCCCGGATAACCCTCCGCGTACTTGTTGGTCATAACGGAGCCCTGCGCTTCCAATACCGCTTCACTGACAAAATTCTCTGAAGCAATCAGTTCAATTTTTCCTGCCTGCCGATTGGTTTCCAGATCGATGGCACGGCTTATTTCCAAATCAACCTTTTCTAAAAAAGACATGAAAAGTATTCTCTCTTTCGCTTTTAATTTCTAAAATGAAATATTATCATCTCAGCCGATATACTTCTTAAATAATAAAACTCCATTTACACCGCCAAAGCCAAAAGTGTTGGACATGGCTGTATTTATTGCTTTGCGTCGGGCGACTTTAGGCACGTAATCAAGATCACATCCTTCACCGGGATTATCCAGATTTATCGTGGGCGGAATGATGCCCTCCTGAAGAGCTTTGATCGCAAAAATGGCTTCCACTCCTCCCGTAGCTCCCAGCATGTGACCGGTCATGGATTTCGTAGAACTGACCATGAGCTTTTTGGCGTGCTCTCCAAAGAGAAAGTTTATGGCTTGAGTTTCATATAAATCATTGAGCGGTGTTGATGTACCGTGAGCATTGATATAATCGATGTCTTCAGGATTTAAACCGGCGTCTTTTATCGCAATCCGCATACTGCGCGCAGCACCCTCATGACCGGGCGGTGGAGCAGCCACGTGAAAAGCATCGGATGTGCACCCATAACCGGCAAGCTCCGCGTAAATATGAGCGCCTCTATTGAGAGCAACAGATAATTCCTCCAGAATAATTATACCGCAACCCTCTCCGATGACAAAACCGTCACGGTCTTTATCAAATGGACGGCTGGCTTTCTGCGGCTCATCATTTCTCTGCGAGAGTGCCCGCATAGCGGCAAAGCCACCTACAGCTAATTTTGTTATGGCTGCTTCGACGCCGCCGGTAATCATTATATCGGCATCTCCATGGGCAATGGTTTTATAAGCATCGCCAATAGCCGATGTTCCAGCGGCACAGGCAGTGACGGCACAATTGATGGGACCTTTGGCTCCAAATCGAATAGAAACATGACCGGATGCTAAATTGGCAAGAATTGCCGGAACTATAAAAGGAGGAATTTTGCGGGGATTATTATGACTAAGTAAGATTTGAAATTCTTCTTCTAACGTTGACAGACCGCCGATAGCAGAACCGATTATTACACCGGTACGCACCGAAAGTTCCGGGCTGATCGTCAATTTCGCGTCAGCCATAGCCATTTCCGAAGACGCTACAGCATAAAGAATAAAGTTATCGTAGCGGCGGATTTCCTGCTTATTAACAAATTGCGACGGATCGAAATTTTTTATTTCGCCGGCGATTCTGGATTTATAAGAACTACTATCAAACTTGGTGATCGGGCCGATACCGGATTTACCCGTAACTGCGCCATCCCATGATTCACTGACTGAGTTTCCCAAAGGAGTCAGCGCCCCAAGACCTGTTACAACAACACGCCTTTTCATTGGTTAAAATCCTGCACGGCAAACTAATTGATGCCTTTTTGTTTAAGAAAATCAATTACATCTTTAATTGTAACAATTTTTTCCAGCTCTTCGTCAGCTATCTCCACACCAAAGGCTTCTTCCATCTCCATAAGTAGCTCAACAATATCTAAAGAGTCTGCGCCCAAATCATCAATAAAAGAAGCTTCTAAAACGCATTGCTCCTTTGTTACATCCAGTTGATCGATAACAAGTTTAATGACTTTTTCTTCTAATGTCATGCAAAATCCTCCTCCAGCCTATTATTCGTAAAACTCCAATTCTGAAAAAGACCGCGAACATTTTTTATCACAAAAAACATCCGGCTTACAGTTGGGAATAACCGGCGCGGCCTAAAAAATTTCTTCAAATCGTAAATTCCGGCAATGAGTAACTGCCGATACCTGCAATACCGTATATTCCGCCTTGTAACACACGCGCCACCTTAAAGATATTGTTATTCTTTTTTATAAGACTAGGCATTCTTTTCTGCTTTTTTGTATTCCCTGCCCTTATAAGTTTCACATGTCGGGCAAACGCGATGAGGCAGTTTCGGCTCATTGCATTGCGGGCATAAAGACAATGAAGGTGATTTTAAAAAATCATGAGCTCTTCTTTGATTACGCCTGGTTTTGGAATGTCTCTTTACCGGATTTGGCATAAATTATCCTTCTTTATAGTTAATTTTTTACTCTAAAATTTTTTAACACAGCCATACGATTATTAACAACATTCAGATGGCAATTACAAGAAGAAGTGTTCAAGTTAGTGCCGCAGTGCAGACATAAACCTTTACATTCTTCACTACAAAGTGCCTTCATTGGTATCTGCAAAATTATCTGTTCACAGATAATAGGCGCAAGATCAATAAAATCACCTTGATAATAACTTATTTCCAGTTCTTCCGGCGTCAGCTCTAAATCTTCCCTTGTTTCAGCTTTCGCGGGAGTCAACGTATAAGCGAAATCGCTGCCAATGGGCAGGCTTGCACGCTCCAGACAACGGCTGCAACAAATATCAATAAGCGCGGAAAAGAAACCCTTAATAAAAATAGTGCCCGAAGTCATTGTTATCAGACAATTTACGTCAACCTTTTCCAAGACGAAATCAGGCTTTTCGCTATCCTTGAAACAACTTTGAAGCCAGGCGTCTCCTTCGGAAAATACGAAGCGCTGCCCTTCTTCCGGAATGAGAAACACGTTAATTTTCAAAGAATTAGCCATCTAAAGTCTGCTGCCTTGTAAATACTTTGTCCGATTAATTAATCGAGGAAGTAAATTATAATTTTCCCACCTTGTCAAGTATAATTTGCTAATTTTACCGAGAGATTAAATAGAAAAAGTTTAAATTGTTTTAATCATCTGCATCATCTTTCGGCTTCATAAGCCTGCAAATGTTCAAGATAAAAGCCTCTTTTTGTATTTTAGAGGCAATAGAGAATTCCATTTATTAACAAAATTAACGGATTGGTAAAAAAATCATGTTACTTGACAAAAGGTCAATCTAAATCCTATAAGGCTACAAAAAGTAAGGAAAATAAAATGATGGAAAAAATCAGAACCCGTTTCGCACCTTCGCCAACCGGTTATTTGCATATCGGCGGAGCGCGAACAGCTCTTTTTAACTGGCTTTATACCCGCCATCACGGCGGAGAATTTGTTTTGAGGATTGAAGATACTGACCAGCAGCGTTCCACTGACGAATCAACAAAGGCGATTCTTGATGCTATGACATGGTTGGGTCTAAACTGGGATGAGGGACCACATTTTCAGGCACAGCGTGTCGATATGCATCGCGACATGGTGCAAAAGCTCATCAATGAGGGAAATGCTTACTATTGTACTTGTACTTCTGAAGAGTTGGAAGAAAAAAGAAAACAAGCCCTGGCGACAGGTAAAAAACCGAAATATGACGGTACCTGCCGCGACAAGAATTTAAAAAAATCTCCCGGTAGTGTTGTACGCTTCCGAGGTGAGCAAACAGGCGTAACTATTGTTGAAGACCTCATCAAAGGCGATATAAGTTTTAATAATGATGAGCTGGATGATTTGATTATAGAACGTGGCGACGGGTATCCCACCTACAACTTTGCGGTCGTTGTCGACGACGCACTTATGAAGATTACACATGTAATCCGTGGCGATGACCATGTTAACAATACACCTCGCCAGATTTTGATGTATAAGGCGCTTGGTTTTGATGTACCAAAATTCGCTCATGTCCCCATGATTCTGGGATCGGATAAAGCACGCCTGAGCAAGCGCCACGGCGCAACTTCGGTGATGGCCTATAAAGAAATGGGTTATCTGCCGGAGGCGCTGGTCAATTATCTGGTACGCCTGGGCTGGGCTCACGGGGATCAGGAAATATTTTCGCAAAGAGATCTGATCGAATTCTTCGATCTGGACGCCGTCGGCAAATCACCTGCTGTTTTCAATCCTGAAAAACTTCTCTGGTTGAACGCACACTATATAAAGGAAGCGCCTACTGAAAGATTAAGCGAAGAAATGAAACCTTTATGGCCTGCCGGAATTGATACAGGCGATGCCGACTTTACTCGGAAAGTAATCACCGATTTACAGCCACGGGTAAAAACTCTGGTGGAACTGGCCAATATGGCTGATTTCTATTTTACCGCTGAAATTAAATATGAAGAACAGGCAGCTAAAAAATTCCTGACATCCGATGTCTCGCCCTATTTGAAGGCATTGGTCGAAACGATTCCTTCCATGCAGAATTTCAGCAAAGAAGGTCTTGAAGAATTTTTAACTAATTTCACATCAGAGAGAAACATAAAGTTTAAAATAATTGCTCAACCACTGCGGGTAGCATTGACCGGAAAAACAGTAAGCCCCGGCATTGACGAAGTAATGGTTACTTTAGGAAAAGAATGTGTATGCAGAAGAATTCAAAACGCAATAAATTATATCGAAACGCACAATTAAATTTTTGTATTTTACAGATATACTGATAAAGTCAAGGCTTTCCCAATTTTACCTTGACTTTTGTTCTTCGATTAACTAGATATTCACGCTCAAACTTTGCGGGGAAATAATCTGACGACAAACTTAAGACTCTCAAAATTACCATCTGCTGTCAGTTAAGTTCCATCAAACAAAATGGTCCCATCGTCTAGTGGTTAGGACGCTGGCCTCTCACGCCGGAAACCGGGGTTCAACTCCCCGTGGGACTACCACTAGAAAATCAATAACTTATAAAGAGATTTCAATTTTCTAATCATCCACAAAATATATTCCCCCTATACTATCCCCTACAAAGAGAACAAAAAAGGTGGTTTTTAGACTAATAAAACAGACCCGGGGGACACCAGATAGTAAGAGTTCTCTTTTTTCGCAGTATGGATCAGCGCGTTGCACGCAAAGGGCAATTCCCTTTTAGATAATATATAAACAATATTGATTGCTTAAAGTCTGCATAAGTCCATTTTTAACAGTAAGTAGGCTAACAAACATAAAAATAGGGGTTTTGCCGTGTTTTGCTCAAAGTGTTGCAATTATTTTAGTGCATATAGCTTACTTGTTTTATAAGCGATATAAGCTATTTATATTCTACTTGCATTATGAAAAGAAAAATAGAAGTGGTACAAAATTGAGCAGTTTTCAGAGGTATAGCCTAAACACACACAAGGCCAAACAAGTGCAAAGAGGCCATAAAAAGCTTTAAATACACCTAAAAATAGGCCAATTTTATTTAAGAAAGTTCACAAAAAGTAAACATTGTAAAATCGTTTAAGTAATAAATAACATTAATTTATTAACTAAATTTGATTTTAAGAAGTTAACAAAAAGTATAAAAAGTACAGGGGGGCGGGGAAATATTCAGAAAATTAAGTTATGAATCAATAAACCCTCTTTAGTTGCGCGGCAAATTTTATAAAAATGACTTTTACGTTTACCGCTCATAGTATTCTAATTTTTATTAGTGTTGCATTACAGATGCATTAAAGGGATCATTCTTGCTAAATATTAACAGAGGGTCTTTTGTATCAAGATAGTTTACTACAGTAATGAAATCACAATATTTATTATTTTGTAAAAACACAATGCCTCTATTTTTAGGAATTTTGTCAACCCTCATGCTTATATATTTATACGTTTTTATGTCGTAAAGATATACAACGTCCAACATGCCATCATCTCCAAAACTGATAATTAGATGATATGCTGCAACCAAGGAGGTTTTTTTAACAGTAGTTTCCGGTTCACCAATAATCATAGCATACGCCGCTTCTAACATAGCTTCATACTTTAATTTCTCAAGATCATCGTTTTTTACTTGTTTTTCAGAATTTAATTGTTTCTCCATTTTTTTTAGGTTTTCAAGACCCTGTAAAGCACGTGCCTTCCAAAGCAGATCAACATCTTGCGCTAAAGCAGTAGAAAAAAAACAGAAAATAAATAAAGCAATAATAATTTTTTTCATTTCCCCCCCTTTTTTTTAAATGCAAAAACCGACACAATAGCGATCCCAATTGTAACAACATTTACTAATGACCATATCTCCCGGTTCAGATGCACACGGAAAATTGGATTATAGAGCAAAGCTGTAATTCCCAGAATCCAAACCCACCCCTGCATTTTTTGTTCAAATGATTGGAATGCAAGATAAGCAAACACGCCACAGCAAACCCAGCGAAGCAAAATATAATACGCATATGAATTGCTTGGATTAAGTGCCCATAGAAGCATAAAGATACAAATGACCTGCGGAATCCACAGTTGTTTCTTCATTCATTCCCCTTCTAGTATTTTAAAAATGCTTCTGATTAAGTTATTTGTGAAGATTAAAGACTGTAAAAAAATACTCTTATGGAATTAATTTGTCAATAGGGGGGTAGTTACCCCCTACCCGGTATAGTCAAAAATGGATGTTTATTGCCACGGTTGATAGTTACTGACCAGCCTCTGAAATTTCCCTAAAGTTTTTTATAAAGTAATTTTAGATAACAGGATGTATTTTCTTCTTTATAAAAAAATGAATGGTGTTAGCATAATTGAACGATTTTTAAAGAAAGATAAGTTCGTGTATTAATTGTTAGGTGTTGTTAAACATTGAAAGGAAAGAAACGCAATGGATACATCAAAGGACTATTCCGATAAAAATATCTTGTTGCAACTGACTCGTGAACAGAGGTTACAAATCTATAAAGAAGAAAAGGAACGAATAAAACCGGAGCAGAAATGGCTCTCAGATAAAAATAAAAGGATTATTATAATTCTATATATTATAGGTTTAGTGACGGCTTATTTCGGTAAAACTTTCATTGAATTATTTAAGACCGGACAATGGAATTATAAACCAAACTCAGAAATTATACTTCAACTTCTCAACTCTGTATTTTTACTATTCATGCCATTAATAGCAGGTTTTGCAACAGTCTTTATTATTTATATGCCTATTATGATGGTTTCTCTGTTAATTTTTGATTTCGACTTGACGGGATATCTGATGAAGATTTTCCATCTTGACGACGAATAAGATCGTAACGATTGTGCATAGCTTAGTATATTTTTTATTATCATTAACTTAATAACAGGGCATAAAAAGAAAGTCGCAAGATTAGTTAATAAAACTATGAATATCAATATAATATACATAGTCTATGATATTGGATTGAATTGTTGAAAGGTAAGTGCACTTCGTAATATAAAGAAATTTTTTAACAAAACTTAAAACACCAGGTTACCGTAAGACCTTTAACAAGACTCTTTTTTACTTCTATACGTGGCTATCATGTAAACGCATATAGATTTACTTGTTGCTTATGCTTTTTCCTATGCCTTAACTCTAACCGTTACCTTTACCTTAACTCATACCTATACTTTAACCTATACTTATACCTTTACCTGTACCTATACTTATACCAGTACCAATTTAATATTGCTGTAAGCCTTGTAAATAAATAGTTTGCAAAGATTCATTGTCAATTTAATTTCTCTATTAAAGAATCAATTACAGAATAAAGTTCGCTATTTTTTTTGTGTGAACCGTCTTTGTTTTTAGTTATGGTTTTAATATGCGCTTTAAAAGTTCCGTTCTTAAATATTGACGGTGACATTCTGTCTTTTCTTGCCGGATTAATATTGTTATTGGCAAGAACCCATTGCTTATAATATTTTGAACCCGGCGGGACTTTCTTAAAAGCGTTCATTGCCATAAATATTTCTATTCCCTCATATTCATACGGTTCTATAATTTGAAACCACAAGTAAATTTTCGTTGTTCCGTAGTAATTTTTCAAATCATATTTTATATAACAGACTTTACACAACCCCTCTGGAATACTCGGCCTTGCTTCCCCGGCCTCAAACCACCCTTCTAAATCTTGTTTTTCCAGTTCTTCAAATTTATGCAACTGCTGTTTGTTTAATTTCTCTGCCAAAGGCATTTCTTTCACCCCTTAACAAAATAATTTTATCTTCAAAGTTCCCCTTAAAAAGTAAATCAATTTTAAATTCTATCTCTGCCAGTGCACCCATAAGCCCGGCAAAATAAGCCGCGCCTTGCTCCGTTAATGCGCCGGGATTCTCTTTTACTTGTATTTTGACTTTGTGCAGTTCGCGGGATTGCTGGCAAAGTTTCTCATAAAGATTATTAATTGCCTCTTCATAATCTTTTTGAATTTTCTTTTCTCGCGCGATTGTCGGATCAACCCGGACAGGCTGGCCGCTTTTTATTCCTAGATAAATAAGCGCGTCTTTAAAAGTGATTCCCTTCAGTTTCATAATGAATGAAATCACGTCCCCGCTTTCACCGCACCCCCAGCAATGAAAAGTCTGTCTATCCCTATTCACCATAAAAGAGGGTGTTTTTTCAGAATGAAAAGGACAAAGTGCCTTGCCACGTTTCAATTCAATTCCTTCCTGTTCAATAACGTGTTTAATGTCTGGTTTATTGTCCATTAATCCTTTCCCTTAACCAATAGAGTCATGTTGCTAGAACCCCTTCTACAAAAGCCGCCAGAGCATTAGAAAGCGAATTTAAAGCCGCGCCGCCCTCATCTTTTCCATGTGATCTTTAGGCATGATTCTTTTTACAGTTCGCTTTTCCCGGTTTTGGTTGTAGGCCATGAAAGGATGAAGTGAGCAATGCGGCATATTACAATCAACTTTTCCGTCTGCGTAATATCCGGCGCAATCATAACAATGAGCATTGGCCGCCTGTTTTAAAGTTAGCTTCTGGCCGGATAAGTGTTTAAGCAATTCATTTTTCCCTTTGGCCGTCTTTCCGTATTTTCGTATGTTCTTAATTCTTTCAATCATGCCACTACCTCATCAAATGTAATGCGCCGACCTTCCATGAAAGCAATCACATCTTCGCTTTTGTATCTGATTGAGCGCCCGCCCACTTTCAGATAAGGCAAACCCTTGCGCATGAAACGTTCATTGCGTAATGTTGAAACCGCGCGGCCTGTTATTGCCGCAACTTCCTTTTCATTGAGATACGTTTTTCCTAATAACTCTTTTTCTGACATTTTATTTCCCCCTTAAGTGATTTACAGTTACGGAAAAAGAAAACCCGTAAGCTGAATGAAACTTACGGGCATATAATAATACTGGAAGTGATTATTGGCAAGAAAAGCTTAGTCTTTACAATTACTTATGTCCCTTAAAATTTAGGGGACAGGCGAAATTTAGGGGACAAGTTTATAAATATGTAACAGGATCATCTTCTCTTTGTTTGCGCTTTTTTTCCTTCTCATATTCTCTAGCGCAACTTTCTTCATAACAACGTTGTCTCTTATTATCCTTCGCAATGAAAAAAAGATTACAATAGGGGCATTTCTTCAATCTCTTTCTATCTTCTTTTTTATTGATAAATTGCATTGCAGAAAAACAGCAAACTCTAAAGATCAAATTATCCCATTCAAACATAAATTGAAAACTATTTCCGCGATACCAATGACCTACTGACTTCATTTCCCAACTACCAATGAAATTATCACTACCATATCCTTCAGCCCATTCACCAAATTCATATTCTTCAAATGGCAACTGCATTTTTATAATATCATCTTGATCATCAAGATAGTAATCGTGCCTACATTCGTTATATGATTGCAAAATGGTATGAATTAGACTTATCTCTATTAGCTCATTGCTGTGAGTAAGTTCTTCAAGAAAGTGTCTAAGGAATCCTCTAAGTATGCCCATATCACCGTTTCTATCAATAAGATAATTAAGTTCATCCATTGTTTTTTGAGAAATATATCGAAACCTGTCGTCAGTAATTTGCTTTTTTATTTTCTCAATTTCGTCATGAACATTTCTCAATTCTTTATATTCAAATTGATATAGTGGGTTCAATCGTTTATCAGAAAAATCAATCGAAACCTCATCGGGTTTAGGCAGTATGTCTTCTGACCAATCCAAGTATTGCGGTGCAAGAGTGAATACAAGAGCTTTTCTTGAGTCATCAAAATCTTTAAACTTTAGATATTTTCTTTTTGTTTCTTTGCTATCTTCTTCACTTGAAGACCTTTCAATAATAGTGTCCTGTATGAGATCAGGGGCTTCGTGCAATACAAGCAATGCTTCTGCTTCACGCATTTTTAGGGCAACAGCTCTTCTTTCTGTATCATTAAATTCACTTAGAAAATCGTCGTATAGTTTTTTTATTTCGTTAACTTCGTACAAAAACAAATCATCAGTTTTAAATAATTTACATATATTATCAAACAAAACAAGGTAAGCCGCCAAGGTTGTTTCTGCGTTTACAAGATGAGCTAAAAAAGCTCCGTATTCTTTAGGTGGAAATGAAAAGCGTTTACGTTTTTTATCCATTGCTTCCCCTCTCACAAGCTTCCCCTATGATTTATCCGGGGAAACGGAAAGGGGTGCTTCCGCTTATCGGCTGGCCTGCCTATCCCCGGACTATTCTTTTTTATAGTGTGCGAAAATCCCCTCTAATCTTGTTTGCTCACACCACCTTTGACAAGTTTTAAGCCTTGTATTTCATGCCGTCCCTGTTTTTGTAACCTTACTTTTTCAAATTCTCTTTTTCGCTTTATTTCTTCAATGTCTTTTTGTATTCCATTAAGTATCTTTATTATTTCCCGTTCTGTATTCATTTGCGCCCTCTCTTATTTATGCCTTTTTTTCTTTGTGAAGTTCAACCACGTTTTTATTTGTTGCCGCGTCAATGATATTCCCGGCCAATGTTGAAGCGTTCCTCAATGCCTCATCTCTTAAATGCGCATACCTTTGAGTCATAACCGGGGATTTATGCGTTAATAGCTTTTGTATTGTATATAAATCAACTTTGCCACTTGAAGCAAGCATAGAAGCGAATGAGTGCCTTAAACCATGCAAGGCGCGAAAGTCTGCCGGGATTCCAGCCGCCTTTTTAATTGGATTCACGCGGCGGCGTATATCTGTAAAGGGTTCACCGTCTGGCCTTAGAAAAACATATTCAGAAATTTCCTTTTTATTGTTTCTTATGATTTCAGTTTTGGGGTGATTCTCTAAGACTTGTCGCGCCTGTTCATTCAGAGGGATTTTCTGACTAACGCCGCCCTTTGGGTTTCTTATAGCGATAAAGCCGCGCTGAAAATCAATGTCATTCCATTTCAACTTGAACATTTCCCCGCGCCGCATACCCGTATATAAAGCAAGGCGCATAATGTTGGCCGCCTCAATATCTTCTGACTTATCAATGGCCGTTAATAGGTTTTTTAATTGTTCGGGGTTTAAATCTTCTGTCTTTTGGTTATCAACTTTTATTGTTTCAACTATGAAATTCAGATTGCCGCATAATTGCCGGGATACTCCGAAATTGACTATGCGCTTAAGCAATCCAAAAACATGTTTGACTGTTTGAGGCTTTAAAGTCTTTAGTAATCTAATGCGCAAACGATCAGCTTCAAGCCTTATAATCTTGTGCGGTTCTTTATTGCCAAAGTCCGGCATTAGATATTTTTCAAATCTTCCCCTGTCTGTATTGATTGCTTTAGAGTCTGCCTTATTTGCTTCATATTCTTTCCACAAACGCGCCAGAGTCATTTTCCCGGCCTCTGCTAACTTTGCCGCCCTCACTTGCTCACGCCGGGAAGTATTAGAAGGTTCTTTTCCCTTTGAACGTTCGGCACGAATACCCGCCGCCTTTGCCGCCGTCATGTCATTTTCAAATTGACGGCCTGCCTTTTCTTCAATCTTTTTACCATTAAGATAATAGATAATATAGAATGTTTTTTCTTTCCCTTTAGCTATGTAATAAACGCCCGGATATTTCGTCTTTATTCGGTCTTGCTTTGGCATTTCTCATTTCCCCCTTGTCTTTGTATGCCTTAAATATTTTCCCCTACACTATCCCCTACACTTGAAATAAATATAGCAATTAATAATAGTAAGTCAAGGGAAATGATATATGCCTTGATAGCATTGAATTATCTAGGATTAGATTATTAAAGGTATGAAAAAGTAAAACAGGGATAAAGGTTAGAATTCGGCCTCTCACGCCGGAAACCGGGGTTCAACTCCCCGTGGGACTACCATAAACTTGTCTAACAATTTCAACTGCTTATAGTGCTATTAATTTTTGTTGTTGTTGGTTTTGATACATGGTCGTGACTTTTGGTCGTGAATTTCTATTCGATAGAATTTCAAGAGCCGGTCTGATCGGTGCAAGTCCATGAATATATCTTTCCGTTGTCGCTAATTTCCTGTGTCTCAAAATACTTTGAATCGTCACCATCGGAACACCCGCTTGAGCTAAGATACTAGCCGTCAAATGTCTTACGGCGTGCAATCCGAAAGGCTTAACACCTGCCTTATTACAAATTCGCCTCATATGACGTTGACGAGCTATAAATGGAACACCTTTTTCAGGATTAGGAAACACCCATTCGGTTTTTGTTGCTTGCCGGTGTAGAATCATTGCATTAAAAAGTTCATCTGTCATTGGCAGCCAATCATATTCAAGGCTACCACCAAGTCTTTTTCTTGTTCCGATTCTCACCTGCTGACCGGCAAAATCAACATCATCCCATTTCAATCGGTATAGCTCCGATCTTCTGGCAGCCAAATGAAGATAGGCAAGGAGCATTACTTTATCTTGCCCCTCTAGGCTTTCATAGACGCTCCAGAAATCACTTTCCGGAGGCACGTAACGATTATGTCTCTCTTCCGGAAAACGCTCCGTTAAACAAGGATTAGGTGAAGGCAGACTCAAATATTTAATGCCCCAATTCCACCCAGCGAGCAGATTTTTTCTTTCCTTATTCGCCGCATAACCTGATCGCTTTGTCGCTTGCATCCGCAGATAATTGAGCACTATGACAGGCTTAATACTTGCAACCGGCAGAGATGGATCAACTTGTTTGAAAAATCTTTTGAATACTGATTTCTTTTCATCAAAGGTTTTTGCCGAAAATTTGATTTCCGCATATTCAAGATATTTTATTGCCCATTCAATGAGCGTCAAGGATTCCGAAGGGATCATCAATTCTTTTTCTGGTGTGTTTCTTATTTCCGATTCCCATGCAAGGGCTTTTGCCTTGGTATCGAATATCCTGTAATACCTCTTGCCCTGTCTCATCACATCGGCTATCCACTCTGTCTTGTTCTTCTTCTTTCGCTTGTAAGGCATGACTTGTCTCCTCTATTGCGTGAATGATTAAATTTTCAAAGAACAAGAAACGGCGTCCTAGCCTAATACCACCAATGAGATGATAATATCGCCTTACAGTCTCAGCGTCAACTCCGAAATATTCAGCAACTTCCTGAGCTGTCAACTTCTTGCCTAGCTTATTATTTAATTCATCCATAATATTAATTATTATAACTACTTATAAGTATGGCATTCTAGACACTATTATGATTCAAGCAACGGTATTATGTCCCGTTTGCTATCATTGAGACCTTTCCTCTGTTGCCTATGCAAACAGAGAATTCTGAAGTAAAGGACATCCATCTTGAAAATACTTCAACGGCCCGCCCACATCTATATCGCCCTTTTTAAATGCGTATGCTGATTTACAAAGATATTCTTCAGCGCCGCATCCTTTTCCTTTATACGGATGAATCCTTGCATATCCACCCATCTTATTATGCAAATCCATATATCCTAGTCTATTTACCCATTCCGGCACTCTACCTATCAGATCGTGGAAATGTATCGCGCCACGATATTGTTCTTCTCTAGCTCTAATCCAGATGACCCCGTCATTAGGTCTTTTCCAATATCTGACGCCGAATATTTCCCTGTTCAGAATATGGATAAGTTTATCGTGAATTTTTATAGCCGCTTCCGGGTGAATCATTTCATCAGTAAAGGGATTATCCCTATATGTGAAATGACAAAACCAACTCCACGGCCACTGGCTAACAAAACTCACCCATTCTTTTGGTAAGTTATTGGGTCTAAACATATAACCTTCCCGTTTCTCTGTTTCTTATCCCACAGGCAATTTCTTCTAAATTTTATCTTATGACGTTTAAATAACCTCACATGCAACCGTCTATCTTCTTTCAGACCATTCATTATCTGGGTCAACGTATTGACTCCAGGTGATACATATTTACTAGCACTCGTACTTTCGCACATGCGCGCCTGCTCGCTCGCGGGCGCTCTACCCGCGCCGCTGCGCGCAGGCTCTCTAGATTTAATCCGATTTTGTATGTTTTTTAATTCGTAAGTAAGACGCTTTTTCGAACCGTTCATTCTCAAATCCTCATAGCTGGATGAGAGCCTTGACAGGTTCAAGATGCACTGATAAACTTCAGACATCCTGAGTTTGTCGAAAGACTCTCTGGTTACTGAAAAGTCAAGCATTCGCACCCGCTAAAGTCGCTTGCTTGGCTTTTCTTTTTTTATCCTTTTTTCTTTTTACTTACTTTTTTCTTTTTATCAAAATCATCCACTATTTCATGATACAATTGACGCAATTCTTCATCAGTCTTTTCCTTATATAATTTCTGAAATATTGCCGAAATCATTTCTTCTAATATCTCACATGCAAGACCTGATCTTGTAGTCCTCCATCTTTCTGCTAAATGATCCAGTATTGCTACTTTAAATTTATCTATCCTCATCATCACGGGAACACTCAAATCTTCATAAGCATCTATTAAATCTAAGGTCTCTTCTTTTCTATTAATGAAATTAGTAATGTTTTCTTCAAACATTGGCCCTTTTTTGTTCTCCCTATCTCCGGCTTTCTTATTTAATATTTTTTTCTTCACGGCATTATCTCCTTTCAGAATAATCATAATGATTACATTTTGTAATCATTATAGTAAGTATTTTTATTATGTCAAGCTTTTTTAAAATTTTTTTTGTAATTAAGAAGTCAGCTCGGCACCGGCTCCGACGAGCTTGGCGGGAGCCCATTCTCGCCGGTGCCGTGATATTTGTTTTTAACCTTTATTGACAAATATTTATTTATATGTATGATTTTCCTCAACTATTGTAATAGACATTAAAAGGAGATTATTATGGAATGGAAAGAAGCTAAAAACGGTGACGATGGGAGCATCTCAATTCCAGATAATTGGTTATTTTTATACTATTACGAAGCTTTGAATACTCTCTTTCGCATAGAGAATGCACTTCGCGTTTTTGTCTACATTGTACTAAAGACGCAGTTTAAAGACGACTGGCTTAATCTCTCTGCCATAAGTGACGACGAAGAAAACACTACTTTAGGAAAAGTCGCAAAACAAAGGATGAGTCAAGCACGTAACTTTGGATATTTGGGATATGTGATACCATGTCCCTTAATGTATATGACAAGCGGCGAACTCGTACGCCTCATGACATCAGAGGCTTATTGGAAGTATTTTGCTGCATACTTTCTTGGCACTAAAGAAGTTATGAAAAACAAATTAGATGAGATTGGTGTCGTTCGTAATGCTCTTGCCCATTTCAGACCGATTAAAAAGGATGATGTTGAATTAATCAAGCAGAACGCTCGACATGTTCTCGGGAAGATAGAACCTTGTCTAACTGATATTATGCGTTGTGCAAACGTAGTTCCCACTAACACACAAGATGAGTGGTATACACAACTGAAGACACTCGGAACAGAAAGTTGTAGATTGTCTTTTAGACAGAGCGATGATGAAAATTGGATTCGATTGACGTTAGATTATAAGTGCGCGGTAATTAAACAACAAGGAAATCGACGAATCAGGCGTCACCGTGTCTTGCAGATCAATACACCTGCAATATTGCACCTTCTTCCAGAACTTAAAGGACTTTTGGCTTATCTTTCCGAGTCAGTTACATATCCAAGTTTGATAGAAGATGGATTAACACTAAATAAATCGGTCATTTTTCTATTTAATAAAAATATACTGTCGCAAAATTACAAAGCGTTGAAAGAACACATGGAGAGTTTATTAAGATTTATCTCTGAGGAGTCAGAATTACTCAAGGAGGATAATCTCGCACGCGGCGAGATTATTAGGGCTGTAAATGTATTAGCACGCTATAATAAAACAGAAGATGAAGAAGTTGGATATTGGTCATTTACCTATGATGAAATGTTTTGTGATGTGAAAGAAAGTGACCCGCCAGAGTACTGGGGTAGAATAGGGACTGTTGATGTAAACTATGTCACGTCCACAGATGATTATCCATGGATGCCAGTATCAGTGTCTGAGTCGGTGCCATTCTGAAATAATGACATCGGGACTTAATCGGTTTACACAAAATTAAAACTTAATATAATTGTTGATTTAGGCGTTTCCGGTATTCTCTTTAGCTGCAACGATAGTTTATTTTATCTCTTAATTATAAATAAGTTTTTCGGTAAGTTTTCTTGAGTTATTTTTCAAATAGAAAGAAATTTACAGATGATTAATTTTATTTATCAGCTTTCACAAACTTTATTCCATAAGTAAACAAAAGGAGCATCATTAAAGAATGGGGAGAAACAGATTTATAACGTAAGTATAGTAATAAATCCTGCCATTGATCTGACGTTATTTCAGGATTTGTTTTTAATTTAGGATTATTTGTATCATAATTGCAATAGAGGAAAGCCAATGAAATTGCGAAGATTTCGTTGATTATTGGTATAAACTCTTTACTATCTGTAACATTTTCAAGAGATTTAATTGGTTTTAACTTTCTTATCCAAAATGCTAAATGCCCCATTTTTTTATAAACATTAGGACATTTAATTTCCGAATATCTATCATATATATCCATATCTTCTAAATATTTCAAAAATACTTGTTGACCTATACTCAAATCAATCTCGAATTTAACGTTTTTTCCCAATCCCAAATCATCTGAAAATTGGGGTAAATGTTTATCAAAAAAGTTTTTGATGAATTCAACAGAAGGAGGCTTACCATAGGAGAAATCAGAGAGAGGCATAATATACCCTTGTCGATTGATTTATCAGAATTGATTCAATCAATGAATTTTTATTGAAAACTTATTTTACAGCACAAATATTTTTTGCTGCAGTCTTCAGCGCTTTAAGATTGCTCGCTGCGAACTGTTTCCAGCCATTCTCAATTTGTGCTTTCGTAAGGTCTAAACGTACCCCACGATTTTTTGAAAAACTTATTTTTTTGCCTTTTTCATCAAGAGGGATATTAATATATGTAATTTCCATAATTGCCCTCCTTTCTTTAAAATTTTTTTAATTATCAACAAAGAACTTTTAGCTACAAATTAACTATTTAAATGGTTCTATTTTGTAATTATACACTTTTTTCAAAAATCAACAATTTTTTTTATTTTTCAAGAATTGATGATTATACTTGACTAAAAGTCAAGCGATTGCAGCCTGTAACAAATTATTTATCTACTTGTCAATAGAAAAAATAATATTCTTACTTATATAAATAAGAATTACTTTTGCTTAAAATTTGATACTAATGAATAATATGAATTATTATTTAAATAATCAAGTATTATTGGGTCGTGAATTTAGTCGGGACTTAATCGGTTTTAATCGGTTTAAACAAATTTAAATCTTAATAAAATGGTGGATTTAGGCATTTCCGGTAAACTCTCACGCCGGAAACCGGGGTTCAACTCCCCGTGGGACTACCAAGCAAATCAATAAGTTACAAAATTTTCAGCAGTAGTGAAGCATTGATAAATCTTTATTTTCCAACCTTCTTGCCAATCTTCAGCCCTAAAATTGGTCTTTTTGTTCAATTTATAATTCGGTGATGAGCGTTGAAAGGTAAGTGCGCTCTTCGCCGATGGGAATCTTCGGAAGGATGACCTCCTGCACGGCTTTTTTCGCCCGCGTTATGCCCTGCTCTTTCTCTTTATCCGTAAGTTCAATATCGTCAAGTTCGGACGCCGCCTCGATTGATTCGCGTAAGCTGAAGACGAATTTGATCGGATCGTCTGATTTTCCCTCGTAGTAGGCACGGTATGCTTCGCGTATCTTGTTGGCCATGTCAACGATCTCCTTCAAATCTTCAATACGCTCCTTGCGATCTGCTGTGAGAAAATCTGCCGCCAGTGGATCGCTCTTGTCATTTACAACGTTATCCCAAAGCAATTGGAAGTCCTTCAGGTCGAGCTCCTTGAGATTCGCGACATACTGGCGGAGAATCATCGCTTCGTCAGAACGGTACTGTTTCGGCTCATGGGATGTCTTGTCCTCTTTTTCGAATGGTGGATAGGTAATTTCCATGATGCGCGCCCGCGATTTGATCGTTTCCGCGAGCGGCTTCACGCCCATGTAGTGTTGCGGATTTTGAAGTCCGACCAAGACAACTTCATTCGCCGCCTTAACCACTTCTTTGTCCTCGCCAAGGAAAAGCGCGCGGTCGTGATCGAATAGCGAGTTCAGTATTTTCGCCACTTCCGGCTTCAGGGTGTTGATTTCGTCGAATTCCAAAATCGCGCCAGGCGTCTCAAGCGCCTCCACGACGGTGGAATTGATCCGGTATGTGCCACGCTTCGAATCATATTCCAGCAAATATTTCAAATCCTGTTCGTCCTTACCTGCCGAGCAGGTGAAGCGGAAGACCGGCCGACGTGTAAGATACGCCAGATGGTCGACGATTTTGTTTTTACCGGTGCCCGCATCGCCCTGGATAATCACGACGCCCTGACCGCGCTCTCGCTGGCGGTTCATAAGGCGGATAAATTTCTCCATTGTCTTGACAACATGAAGAGTTTCTACAAAATACGGATCGCGCCCCAAAATTCCCGTGACTTTCTTAGTGGCCACTCCGTTCAAATGCCGCAGCACCCGCAAGACCCACTCTGAATTCGGGTGTTTTTCATGCAGTTCTTTGAGATAAACCCGCGCTTTCTCTTTTTTCTTTTTATCGTCGCTTGAAATGTTTTTAATGGCTTCAAGATAATTTTCTTTTGTATTCTTCAGAGCTTTGAATTTCTCGATGGGCATGAAGCGGTCTTTATCTCCAAAACGCACCTTACCCTCAACGGGCTCCCCACCGGGCTGTATCTCAAGGCCGTCGCTCCGCATGAAAGAAATATCCACCATCGTCTGCCCTTGTTCGCGGAATTGGTGCGCTACGATGTCCCATGAAAGTTTCTCTTCATTGTCCTCGAACACTGTCGTCCACTCGCGTCCGATGCGCACTTTTTTCCCGTTTCTTTCTTCGGCAATCATTTCTCTCTCCCTGCTCCGGCTCTCAAGAAAGGCTTCCACTTCGCTCACTTTCACCTTTACGTCCATCTGGCAAAGAATCTCCTTCACCTCTTCGGGAACGTTCCGGGACTGTAGAAGTTCTTCTCGCGTCCTTTCGATTTCACCCAGGCGATCAATGTCTTCCTGACGTAAGGCACTTAATGATTCTATTTTCCCCATGGTTTTGAATTTTTCTTTCATTGATTTCTGTTGCTATAAAATATTTTTTACAACCAAAAAACCGGTTAGTATCAAGATTCCAATAGCCAATGATGAAACTACCGGGACGGACACACGCCAAGGTGCAATGACGAGTATCCCCTGACAACGTAGTTAACACCCAGGCCATTGGAGCCGAATTTACCGACCAACATGAAGTAGCCATCCGACGACTGCACATCGGTCCAGTCCCAATCCTTTTCCAAAATGTGTTTGTTCCTTACATGGTAATATGCGGGAATGTCGTACGCTGCCTCGGCAGGCGTTCGCCGGGTAACGAATTTTGGATCGACCTTGTGTTCCTTCGCCCATTGTTGCAAAATTTTTTCCTGTTCGTCCCAATTCTTACTGCGCGACTCATCGAGTACTTCTTTTTTGACGATTGCCCACGTCATCCGCACGGCATTTTTCTGGTCCGTCGCAAACTTTTCATTATTATACCAACTCAGGTCATAGAAAAGACCTTTAAATTTCTTCCGCAAATTCTCTATCGTGGCCAGTAGTTCCCTGCCTTCGTGCATGATTGTCGGAGTCCGGAGGACTACCATAAAACCCTCGTCTTTCAGGCGTTCGATATCTTCCCTTGTCAGGCTCTGTTCCTTTATTTTTTCAATCCACATATTGGCGATTTGTTTCTTCTCATTTTCATTGAACTTCCGGCCTGTGAATTTTTCAATCTCCAGGATGCCGAGGAAATCATTTTTGAAGAGCGCTTTTATTTCACGCAGGGACAAGCCTTCCGGCGCACGTTCACTCTCCGGCAGCGTTTTTTCCCTGAGCCGGTTCAGACTTTCCAGCACGGCTCCGAAATCGTTTGCCACAAATGATTCCTGCGCCCGCTTCGCGAGGTCGGTAAGATCCCTTCGTTCGCTTTCGGCCTGCGTCTTTTCGTTCTTTTTCCTGAATGCTTCAAATGAAAATTTTTCCAGCATGGTATTATAAACTCTTTTTCTCGAACCGCGCGAGCTGATTGCTCAAAATCTTGAGGAATGCCTGCTGTAACCTGCCCACGTCCGGTACCGGCAGACCGTTCTTGTCATAATATTCCTTGATAGTTGCTTCCATCTCGTATCCTATCCCCACGCCAATCAGAGGGATTTGCTTAGACCATTTTCGTACGATGTTGTGTAGCTCCCATTCGGCGCCTGCGTGCGCCGCGCTCGGCACAGGTTTGCCATCGGAAAACACGATGAGCACCCCTGCCGCGTTGTTTTCCATAAGTTTTCGCTGGAGGCGGCGAGCGGCGGCGTCCACTGCATAACCGTCGTCGTTCCATTGAGCATTGGATGTTTCCACTTCTTTTAATACGCTCATTATCTTTAATTTTTTCTTCCCGAAGTACTCTTCATCGAATCTTTTAAGTTCGATCAGTTTATCATGGAATGCAAGTATCTCGAATGGCAAGCCTTTTTTCGAAAAAGCCTCCGCCATAAGGATGGCTGCTTTCAAAGCTTCTATGATATTCCTTCCCCGCATGCTGTTGCTCACGTCGATAAGAAGCGAAAACACCACTTCACGTATATCGGGTATTTCCCTGGTTTCAAAGAATTTGCCATGCTCCGTGGGAACTTCCCTCGCCAATCGTTTGGCGTCAATCCGCTTCCCTCGCTGTCGGCCGCCTTCCCATGCTTCTTCTTCCTGCGGCGGGAAAACCTCGTCCAAGCGTTCGACTAGTATGTTTACGTATTTTTTGATCTGATCATAATACTTGTTATACTGGCTGCGTTCTTCTTCCGTCAGGCCGGTCGCACGTTCCCGGAGCCGTTCTTCGGCTTCGCGAGCGGCCTTCGCTACTTCTTTTTTGGTCTTGTTGATCTGTTGCGCTCGGTCAGCTTCGCTTTCCTCGTATTCTTTCTCTTGAGCTTCGGCTTTTTTTACGTCCTCGTTGTTCACCTTGCGCGGTTTTATTTCAAGAGTGCCGTCTTTTTTCTCTGCCACTTCCACCGACTTCGGCTGAATGTGCCCGACAAATTCGCGTTCTTCTTCGGTAAGCTTTTCGCGCGCTGCCGTGCGGTATTTCTCTGTTTTCTCCGGAGACAAATCGTCCGACGAACGCTCAAGTTGCCCTTCTTCAGACAACATTCCTTCCTGCGACGCGTTTTCCTGTTCTTTCCGGGACGATACTTCTTCTTTTCCGTTTTTCTTTTCTACTGATTCCTGTTGCCCTTCGCCCTGTGTTTGTCCTTCCTGAGATTTGCCCCCGCCACTTCTATGTTGCGATATATTTTCAGATTCCGTACGCTGCCGCCTGGCTTCCTCTTCCACGTACCTGTCAATCAGTTCCTTGAAAACCGGCCATCCTTTCCGCCAGAGGATTTCCCGGAAAGCTTTGCGTCCCTTGCCTTCGTGCAGGTATTCGTCAAGTGCCGCCTGCGTTTCTTCATAGGCCTTCAGCACTTTCGCATCCTTTATCCTTGCCTTCATTGCCTCGAAGTCAAATCCCTTAATGAACGGTTCCGCGCCTTTCGCCCAACACAACGCGCTGTACTGGACAGGAAGCGGTCGCTTTTCAAAATCGTGCGTGAGCGCATCAGCAATATCCTCCTGGAGGTATGCACCAAGGCGCCACTTTGCGGTAGCGGATGTCTGTCCTTCAAGGGCGTTCGAGCGGCCGTCTTCCCACGCGTCGTAGATCATGAAAAGATCCATTGGCTGATAGCCTTCCATCTTCGCTCCCTCCTGTGCCTCGATAACCGACCGATAATCGGAATGCTTCAGACGGCCGACTTCACGGCGAAAAATGCCGAAAATGTAATCTTCGCTCCGATTTAGAAGATCTTTTTCAGAATACGTCATAATTTCCGGAGCAAGAAGTTTCTCGTCAAATTCTTCCAGGCTTTTTCCGGGATACCTGCGGCGTTCCTCTTCAAATTTTTCGGAAAGTCCCGCCGTCCATGCCTGCCCAGGCATCAGACGCAAACCGAAATTTTTTGACAATGTTTTAGCGACGAAACGAAGACGATTTTTCAGTTCCTGGATTTCGCGTTGATTACGCTTTTGTTGATCGGCTTTTATCTTTTCAGAGACAAACGTTGCGGCCTCAAATGAGGTCTTTTTCGCTTCCGGTTGAAATTCTGTATCAAAGGATACTTTCTTCATGGTGATGGTTTAATTATATAAATTATCAGCATAAAAGTCAAATTCCGAAGGGATAGCCTCTAACTACAAGCTATCCCTTCTTAAATTCTTAGAGTGTTTTATTTCTAATAATGACTTATTAAATTTCGATGTTTTGTCCAGAATCCATAACATGTAATGTATCTGTAATGTCTGAATAAATAGCAGCTTTTACGCGTTCTTGAGTTAACAGGAATAGTACTAGATTCAAAATTGCAATTACAAAAAAACAGAAACGACTCCGTATCATAAAAACATCCTGATATTTCATGAAAGGCTTTATTGTTATCGTTCCCTCTCAGCAGACTTGCCTCGGTAAGGACGGCAGGATTATCAGGATGAAAACCATACGCAGTGATTGAAGAACAATTCATAATCCTCTTCACTCCATACCGGGCGGCAGCAATCAGGACATTCTTCGTTCCATTTTCTTTAAGGACGGTATTGATACCCAATGTCGCATGAAATGGGTGGAAAGCCATTACAGCTTCCCACCCATTTCAATAAAAAAACTGCTTTTCAAAACCATCTCTCTCTATGTTCCATGTTGTACCGCGCCTTCTGTTTGGCCAACTCATTTACCGCGCAAAGCCCGCCACCAAGTTTACAGGAATCCATCTCGATTACGCGGTTATTCAGCTTATCATACATTTCTTCATCCTTGATGAGCGGAGCCAGATACCTTGCCTTAAACATATCCGCCAATCCAAATTCACCATTTTCGGCTTTGTTGCTGTTAGCAAAAGCTTCCATGGACTCATCTGCGCCGCCACCCAGACCGCTCCATCCTGGATAAATTGCATAGACGATGCCCATAGCCATCCAGCAGCCTCCCCAGGCATAATTCGGATCGAGCTCGATGGAACGTTTGACCATGGCAATCCCGTCCTGAACATCGGTAATCTTTCCCACTCTATCCAATTGCAGTGTGCAACGCTTGGCAATATTAAGAGCACACCAGGTCATAGCCTTCAAATCATCCTTGGTCAGGAACTTTACAGCATCAGGAATCTTAACCCCTTCTTCCATCGCTTTACGAAATTTGGAATTATTGGCTTTCAGTGCCCTCATACCGTAATCCGCTCCGACTTTATAAAGGGATATGGCGTAATCGTTATTTTCGTCCTCTTCAAACAAACCATAAGCGCAATACAAGTAAGAAGTTGTTGCCAGCAGGTTATAATCTGTCGGCGCCAACTCGGTCAGACCGGTAACCACCAGTAAAGCACCGGGAAGGCCATCTCTTACAAAAGTACCATTTTTTGTCCTTAAAAGTTTATCCACAAGGTCGTCCACCGACGTATCCAGCGCGGGAACGACGGTCTTCTGTACAGTATGCCGCGTTGCTGTACACCCTGATAAACCCATAGTCAGGAAAACAATCAAACAGAGGATTGAAATACCCTCGAAAAGCAGTCTAGTCTTTCTTGTCATTATCCCCGCCTCCGTAAAAATTAATTTTTTTGGAAAATAAGCTGCATTACACCCTGCGTTTTCTTCTGCAGGACAGATAACTGGGCATCCTGTTTATTTTCTATTTTTATTCCTATATTCCGCCAGGATTCCCTTAAGCTCCGCCAACTCGGCTTTTGTATAGTATCCCTTCTCGGCAAATTCATCCCAAACAGGGAGGAGTCTTTTCTTAAATACATCAATCTCCGCCCGTGTCATCTTGGTCTCTTTCAAACCGTATTTATACATGGCTTTAAGACATTCTTCATTATCGTCACGAACTCTCTGCCTAAACCCCTTCTCAATTGTTGCCATAAAATTATCAATAGCAACTTGATGCTCTTTAGGCAATTGGTTCCATGCCATTAACGAAATGATTCCAATTGCCGGCGAATATCGTATGCGAGCGGTATTGACGTATTTCGCAATAGTATACATCTGAGTGCCTACTATCCAGATAGCCGGGCTGACACTGGCATCGATTACGCCCGTGTGGTATGATGAAGCTATCTCGGGTACGCGAACCGGTACAGGACTTGCGCCAATAGCTTTCAGAGATCTTTCTTCCAACAGCCCGTTCCACGTTACGATCTTGACATCCTTGAAATCATCGGGTTTCCTTATTTCATGTTTTACGGAATAAATTTGATCGAAATCCTGTTCCGCCAGCAAGAAAAGGTGGTATCCTCTTTTTTCATACCATTGAGAAATTCGCGGTCTTAGCTTAGCGTAAACATATTCCACTTCCTGATAATTATCAAACATGAACGGGAGTTCTATCAAGGACATCTCCGGACAGGCCATTATCGTTCCCTGTCCGGAAAATCCTCCTCCATGTAACTGACCGTTCCGCATTTTGGCTATTATATCCTGGTCATCACCCATCGTACCGCCGTAATACCAATCCAGCTTCACCTCGCCATTCGTTGCTTTTGTTATTCCGGGTGCAATTATAGTTTTGATTAAAGCCGCCCAGCCTACTCCGTTGGGGGCCAGTGTACCCATTTTTAGAACATACACTGTTTTACCATTTTTGATTTGTTTAACATTATCTATTGCCCACGCTTCTTGAAATAAAAAAATTGAACAAAAAGAAAAAAGAACTAACACTTTCCACAAGAGCCGCACAACTTTTCTATCTTTCATAAAAAATTCCTCCCTGAAATATTTATGATGTAATGCGTAGCCTAAATTACCGAGCAAACACAAAAAGAAACAAACCGTTTTAATTAAAGAATATTTCCCCCTTTCAACAAATTCTCATACTAAACACCCTCCTCTCATCGCGTGCAAAGCTCACTTCGAGTTGACGGAAAAATCCGGCGGCGATACGGATTCTTTTCGTTAACTTTTATGCTATTATTTCACGTATGAGCGCCAATTTCTTAAGCGGGACCAAGCCAAGGAGCGCCTGAACCTGTCTGGCATCACGGTAGCGTTTTTCCTGCCCATAGTCCTTCATGTACCCGTTGCCACCCAGCAGTTGGACACCGTCGGTGACAACCTCGCACGCCAGATCATGGACATGCAATGTGGACGCGATGCTTATCTGTCCCCAGTCTTTAAGATTCTCATCGATAGCCTTGCAGGTCTGAGTCACACAGAGTTCAGCAGCTTTTGATTTGATCGCCATGTTAGCCAGGAGCATCCTTACTTCCGACCAGTTGATGACGGGTCTGCCGCCTTGTTCCCGCTCCTTCATGTAATCGATGGCTTCCTTGAGAGATCCTCTCATGATACCGGCATTGATGGCCGCGGCAGCCACGTGCATGATTGTGGATGCAGCTTCGAAATACTTTCCACCTTCACCTTCCCCGCCGATGATCTGAGCACTTGCTCCGTTTAGTGTAATGTCTATAATTGGGCAAGCATGGAGTCCAAGACTGAAGATAGGCCGGCTTTTTCTAACTGCCTTATCATTCAGATCTACAAGGAAGAATGAATAGCTCTTACCGCCGGCAGTTCTGGCCGGTACGATAGCCCATTTCGAAAAATTGCCCAGAACAAGATAGTCGAGCTTCCCGGTAAGTGTATAACCCGTACCGGAAGACGAAGCCTGCGGTAAAGCGGCTGCCTGACCGGGATCGGTGAAAGACGGAAAGGCGACGAGATATTCCCGTGCATTCGTCACGACAGGGTATATCTTTTTAGCTATCTCATCTGAACCGGCATTCAGAATGATCTGCTGGGACATTGCGCTTGTGAAGATAATCAGGGAGTAGGACGCATCCACCTCGGCGACATGGCCGAGCATCATACACATTGTACTGATCCCCTGTCCGATACCGGCGTACTTCTCGGGCAGCATGATACCAAGAAATCCAAGATTATAGATATTATGGAATACATTCTCGATGAGTTCAGTATCGAGCTTGCCGAAGGGGTATCGGTCATGCTCCTCCACATGCGGTTTGAGTTCGTCTTTGGAAAATTTTGTTATGAGTTCTTCAAATGGTTTCAGGTCTTTGTTTAATGCAGTCAGCATGGTGTCCTCCTTTTATTCTTCAAAGAATGTTGCCTTGGGACAGGCAGGGGCAATGATGGATTTGAACAGATTGATCCGGTTGAGCTGGTTGGTGCCCTCATAGATCTGGAGAAGTTTGGCGTCTCGCAGGATCTTCTCTGCGCCGTTGTCCTGCCTGAGGCCGGCCTTGCCCATGAGTTCGAGGGCCATTTGGCAGTTCCTCACCCCTAAATCCGTGCAGGAAAACTTGGCCATCGAAGCCAGTCCTGTAGTCAAGTGCTGGTCCTCCGGCTTCTGCCAGTCCAGGTACCACTTGCTCATCAGCCATGTCCCGATCGATTTGTTGAGCAGGGAAGCAATGATTGTGTTGAAAAACCACAGCGGCATATACTTCAGATAGTAGTACATGGGTTTCATCTGAAGAAGGTTGTACGGACCACGATGCTGATTGGCATAATTTGCCTCCTGATAGGCGAGCCTGCCTAGTCTGACATTGGCATACATTTCGGCCAGCCGACATTGCACCCATTCGTATGTAACCATCGACTTGCCGTCGATTTCGGTTTCATTTGCATACTTGAGAGCGGCATTGAAGGCCCCTCGCGCAGCCCCGATGCCAAACGCGCCAACTGCGGCACGGGAGATAGAAAAGACATAGTCGATATGACGCATGTTCATGTCGCGGGGGGAATGATCTGTAAAGGATTTAAGAGATTCAGGATAAGTCAGCACATACTCATCTGGCACGAAGCAGTCTTCGAAGTTGAGCACGCTGGCCGGACAGATTCTCTGACCCATCTTGTTCTCGTGTCGACCAAAGGAAAATCCTTTCATGCCGGTTTTAACCACCATGGAAACCTTGGTATCGGCGCCTTTTTTCAGGTCTCCATAGGCATAGAGGACGGTCCATTTCGAAAGATGTCCCATGGAAATGAAAATCTTGCTGCCGTTGACGATGTAGCCGCTCTTGACTTTCTTGGCATGACAGCCCAGCCTGCCGACAGCTTCCAGCTCTACCTCTTCCACGTCGGTACCGGCGTTGGGTTCGGTAATGGAAAAAGAAATAAGGCATGGTTCGCCGGTTTTTTCACCATCAACAACTTCACTTAGAACTTTCTTTGTTACTTTAGCATTGCAAGACATCATGAGTCCTGTCATACCGAGATAATGCACGCCGATCACATTGGCGATACCAAGGCAAACCGATCCGATCTCCTCCAGGAAATATGAGATGGATGGCATGTTGTAGCCCTTCCCGCCGAAGAGCTTTGGTATCCACAAAGTATAGAAGCCCCATTCGTTGGCCTTTTTTACCAGTTCCACGGGGAAGTAATCCGGGTCTTCATGGGTCTTGCGATCTAGTTCGAGGCATAAAGGCCTGGCAACCTCGTCATTGAACTTACGTGCGAGTGCGATCAGTTCTTCTGTTTCCTTAATCATGGCCCTGGGCATCCGCGGCGCATAATACATGGAAAGGGTCTCGTCCTCGAAACGCGGGAACCGTGATATGAATGACTTTACATCCGATCTTTCCAACATAAATCCTCCTTATTGTTTTGAGAAATTCAATAATTCCTGTATCACTCCACCCAGTTAATCTTCGGAAATTCGCGGTCCACGGGTTTATCAACCTGCACCGCGGGATAGCCGAGGGTAATAACTATGGACACCGAGCTATAAGGCCACGCGAGTCCCAGTTTTTTACCGAACTTCATTTTGGTTATAGGATCAAGGTTCAGCGCATTGGCCACGAATCCTACATAGCAGGTTCCCAACCCCAGTGAATGTGCCGCCAGCACCATGTTTTGTCCCAGGATGCCCATACCGAGCTCCGGTTCGGAGATGTGCAGACTATGTTTCAAAAGGAATATGGCCACCGGTGCGTGGAACATGCAGTGTGCCATTCCTTCGCCGAACCTGGGCGCCAGCGAACCCTGTATCGCCGCCATTGGCCTCTGATCGATAGAATTCGGTTTGATGAAGGCCAGAGCTTTTTTCAGTATTGTTCTGCCCAACCCCCTGCCCTGATAGAGCTTGGTGAAGATGGCGAGGAACTTAAGCGAGGAATCGGAAAGATCTTGCAGAAGCTTCCTGTCCGTAACTACCACAAATTTCCATCCCTGGCAGTTGCCCGCCGATGGCGCAAACCTGCCCGCTTCAATGACCCGGCTGATGAGTTCTTTCGGCACAGGTTGATCTTTGTACACGCGCACTGAGCGCCGACTGTACAGCACCTTTTCCACACCGGTGAGTTTATCTCCTATCTCGCTCAAAGGAACAGGTTTATCCAGTTGAAGCGGATTGGGGAATCCCTGACCAACCTCTGGATAATCGAAGTCATAGGCAAATCTACCTTCTTCCACATTGTAGAAATGAGGAAAAACCAGGGCTTCCTGCGGGCAGACTGCTTGACAATCGTGGCAGGCAATGCAGATCTTGCCGAAATATTGCACCCCGGCAAAATTCGGCTCGTTCAAACCGCAACCGAGGCATCTCTTTGGTTCAGCCGATACCTGGTTGCCATTCAACGTGGTACAAACCTCCGTATCAGGCTGACTGAGTCTTTGTTTTACCGGAATGTCCGTGGATTCGCTTCGCTCTTCCTTTTTAATTTCAGGAAAAGGAACACCTGTGTAGTCGATCTCTTTCACTAGAGGCACTGTTGCCTCCTTGCCCTTGATGAAGGCATCGATGGCCAGCGCAGCTTTTTTTCCCGCGCCGACGGCCTCGGAAACCAAGCCCGGCCCCTGTGCTGCGTCACCTCCCGCGAAGACTCCCTTCTCGTTCGTATTCCCCATGATGCCGGACGTAAGCCAGGATGAGCCGAGCAGGCGTTCAAAACCTTCTGATTTAAGGTTCTGACCCACGGCAATAATGAGAGCATCAAATGCAATGTCAAACTCACTTCCTTGGACAGGGACAGGTTTCCCTCGTCCCGATTCGTCCGGTTCTCCCAATTGCATTCGCTGGCAGATCGCCTTCCACGCCGCGCCGTCTTTCGATATTTGTACGGGAGCGCACAGAAACTCAATTTTTACGCCTTCCTGCCGGGCTGCCTCCACTTCTGTTTGATGTGCGGGCATCTCAGCAATGGTCCGGCGATAGAGGATGGTCACCTCTGAACCCATGCGGCGTGCCGTTCGCGCTGCATCAATAGCTGTATTACCGCCGCCAACGACAATGACTTTTCCCCCCAACTTGAGGGGTTGGTTCTTCTTTACAGACCTCAAAAAATCCAGCCCTGGATAAACGCTTGCCTCCTTGTCCCATCCAAAACTCACAGAACTACTGTTCTGAGCACCCGGGGCCAGATAGACAGCGTTGAAATTCTTTTTCAAATCGTCGAGCGTTATATCTTTTCCGATGGCGACGTTGAGCTTCATGGTAATGCCCATATCGATGATTCGCTTCATCTCCTTGTCCACCACCGATTCGGGCAGACGATATTGCGGAATCGCCCAGGTGAGCATGCCCCCCGGTTTTGATCCCGACTCATACACGGTAACCTGATACCCTAGCCGGGCAAGCTGGTATGCGCACGACATCCCCGATGGACCGGACCCCACCACCGCAATTTTCTCACCGAGCACCTTGGCCGGCCTTGCAAAGGATAGCCCCTTGTCGATGGCGTAATCCCCGATAAATCGCTCCATGCCGTGGATGTTGAGTGCCGCATCCACACCACGCCGGTTACAGGAATTCTCGCAAGGGTGCGGGCAGACCCTTCCGGTAACAGCCGGCATCGGGTTCGTCTCCGTGATTGTTCTCCATGCATCTTCATAAGAGCCTTCCTTGGAAAGGAGTTGCATGTACCACCTGATATCTATTCCTGCCGGGCAATTGTACTGACACGCCGCCTGCTGCCTCTGCGAAGGTTCTTTCCGCGGAACCATTTCAATGGATTGGACTGGACATTGTTTGACGCAGACGCTGCATCCAACGCACTTGTCTCTGTCAACCTCGATGCCGAACGGTTTTGTTGAAACCGGCGGATCACTAACATACTTGAACTTGCTTGGTTTAAAAGACCCGGACATACCCAACACCCCCTCTTTTGAATTTTTTCCTTACGTAAGTATTTTTGTGAGATTTTTTATTTATCGTACTGCATCCTGCCTCAATAATGCAGATTCCCAGATCTTTTCCTACCTATCGTGGAAGAAGCAGCTTCCCATCACAGCAGGGATATAACCTAAGCGGCCTCTTGTACAGGTTTGAGCAGACTGGAAATGTCTCAAACTTTCTCGAATAGGTGTATGGTCATAGAAGCCTCTTCTACGCCGAGGTTTCCTCCGCCGTTTTCCGTGAGGGCAATACGTGCACCCTCGACCTGACGATTTCCTGCCTCACCTCTGAGTTGGGTAACAACTTCGTGAATCTGGGAAAGGCCGGACGCACCAATGGGGTGTCCTTTGCATTCAAGTCCGCCGCTCGTATTCACGGGCAGTTTGCCGCCAAGCGTTGTGGCTCCTGATTCTGCAAAATGTCCGCCTTCGCCCGGCGCGCAAAATCCCATGCATTCGCACTGATGCAGTTCCCCGTAGGATGTAGCATCATGAAGTTCGGCCAGGTCAATGTCTTGAGGTCCTATTCCCGCTATTTCGTAAGCCTTTTTGGAAAGTCTCTCGCCGATATCCTCACCGTCAATATCACGATGGGTCGCCGATCCGAGCACGGAGGCCCTGATTTTCACCGGCCTTGCGATTTTAAGTTTCCGCAGATATCTATCCGAGCAGAGAATGGCAGCAGCAGCTCCATCTCCCACAGGCGCACACATGGGAACTGTGAGGGGATAGGTCACCGGTCGGGCATTCATGACTTCGTCAACGGTCATTGTTTCCTGAAACTGGGAATAAGGATTGAGAGATCCGTGCAGATGATTTTTGGAGCAAATCACGGCAAGCTGTTTTTTTGTGGACCCGTATTTTTTCATGTGCCACCGCGCTCCCATGGCATAAGCATCCATGAAGATGCTTCTCCCTTCTCCGGGAGGAGTCTCTCCCTCGGGCAGTTTAAAGTCCAATATCTTGTTGAGATCCATCAGCATGTTGATGTGTTTTTCAAAGTTCTCCACATCCATGCACGTGGCGTATGCGCTCAAGGAAAGAGCCTTGTTTTGATTGCTGATCTTTTCCGAGCCAAGCGCCAGTACTACATCATACATACCGGAAAGGATGGCGGTATACCCCAAGTGGAAGGCCGTGGAACCACCCGCACAGGCATTTTCACAATTCACGATGGGTATGCCCTTAAATCCCGAATCCCAGAGCATAACCTCGCCACGGATGGAATGCTGGTTGGAAAACATACCCCAGAAGGAATTGGCCACATAGGCAGCCTGTAGATCTTCTATTCCTAACGCGGCATCGGCCAGAGTCGCGTTCAGAGCATCTTTGGCCATCCCTCTTACAGACCCGTCGAGGTACTTGCCGAACCTTATCATACCGACACCGATTACATATACATTGTCCATCTGTATCTCCTCTTTATTTTTTATGAAATCTTGTTGATGCTAATTTCATGTCTACAGCCTTGAGCGTCTGAAATGAGCCATGACATACACTCCATATTTCGGGCTGATACATTTTCTAAAATGCGAAGACATTGCTTGCGTCCATGCGGAACTCGTCTCGCAATACGCGATCCAGATTCTTCTCGGAAGCAGTTTTGGGTATCTCGTCCACGATTTGAAGATACTGTGGTATATAGCCTTTTTCCAAGGTTTTGGAGAGTTCTTTCGCGATAATCGCCACATCGAGTTTTGTACCCGGAACGGGTACAACAGCGGCGACGATGTCGCTCTCACCCGGCGCCCCCGATTCAGCCGGTATGCCGTACACGCAGACATCACTCACGTAGCCGAGATCCGCTATTGCTTTCTCCACATACTCGGGCAAGATAAAGTCACCTTGACGCCTTAAGCCCCCGCCTTTGCGGAAATCGAAGAACAGCCACCCATTCTCGTCTTTGTGGCACATGTCACCGGTGCGGAGTATGCCGCCGCGGGTTTTGTCTTCGGAAGCCTTCTTTTTACCAAGATACTCCACTTCCACTTTACCCTGCTTCTGGGACACGACCAGCTCGCCGATTTCTCCAGGGGCACATTCAGAATCATCATCGTGTACCACTTTCATCTCCATGACTCCTTCAATAGGTTTGCCGAATGAACCAATGGGACCTTCACCCGGAGGATTGTGCGCAAAGCCACCCTCCACGGCACCGTACCATTCATGAATCTTCACGTTGAAACGCTTCTCGAAATCCTCCCAGATGCTCCTGGGTGTTCCTGCGCTCAGGACCTTACGCACCGGGTTGTCGGCATCGTCCGGCCTTCTGGGCTCGCTATAGATGCCCATCATCATGCCACCCAAAAGCGAAAAGGTAGTGCAACCGTGCTTCCTGCAGATGTCCCAGAGCCTACTCTTTGTGAATTTGCGGCTGATGACCGACGGAATATTTAACATTAGAGAAGGTATCAGAGTAACGGATTGCGCATTGCCATGGGTGAGCGAGAGTCCGGTGTAGAGCTTATCATCCGGGGTATATTGCCAGATAAGCTGGGCAAGCATGATAAACATGGGCAGCCGATGCGCCTTAACCACAACTCCCTTGGGATCGCCTGTAGTACCCGAAGTATAGATGACCTCGAAAGGTACGTTGATCTCCCGGTTCAAATTATCTGGAAGACCGACCTCGGGACCATCAAGGATCTCGTTTAGAGAGGGGTAATTACTCATTGCAGGTTTTTTGAAACCCTCTTTGTGCAATACTCCTATTACTTTGACGTCCTTTAGCTCGTTCAGGACATTATTCACATCGTCGTTGAACTCGCTGGAGTAGATGATGCCTTTCGAATTGGAATCCTTGATCTGGTAGTTGAGCTTGCTCCCTTTGGACCGCGGATCGATTGGTACGACGACAGCACCGGTCATGGACCCGGCAAGCATGGTATAAATAAATTCAGGGTGATTGCGCATAACCAGACTGAAGCGGTCTCCCTTACCGATGCCTGCAGCCTCAAGGGCTTTCGCAACTTTGCACCCGTTCAGGAAAATGTCTTTGTAAGTTACCACCTCGTCCGCCAGGCTATCGCCGTTTTCGAAAGTAACAACAGGAAAGTCCGGCATCTGCTCGCACTTTGCCTGTATTTCATCGCAAAGTAATCCTTGTACATATTCTTTCGGCATAGCTCCTCCTTGTGATATTGCCTTATTTTTCTGTTGATGCTAGAGTAGCAAGCAAGGTTACTTAAAACAATATTATGAGAGGTCAATTCAATTGTGAGTTGCGGTCAGTGAGACAGGTGCTGTCCGGATATTTCATAATTCTTTTTGAATATTGGGTATAATAATCGAATATTAGAAAGATTTTCAGACAGATGCATTATGACGAAACATCATGGTACGGCTAAAAATAATTGACTAATGGCCACTAACCACAATGTATATGGCCTTAAATCATATTCGATCTTGTTCAAATAGACGGTATATTGATTATCAATGAACAGAAAGAAGGTGTCAGTGCAATTTAATCTTCCAATGTGTGATTAAACTGTATCAAGAGTCTTTCAACGTCTCTCTAAGATTGTTCAAGCGAAATAGAAGGCATGGTCAGTACGTTATGAATAAAGCTCCCGATCTTGGCAAGATTCATCTCAAGTCAACGGATCGTCTAAATCTTAAGCGATCTATCTACAGCATAAGAATACTTGCCGAGTATGCAAAGAAATTCAATGTTTCCGCTGAGGTTCTTCTATACGGCAGCAAGATTAGTGCTGATGATTTGACGGATCCTGAAATATCCATCACTCCCGAAGAGGAGCTGAAGCTCTTCAGAAGAGCTATTGCCCTGATTCCCGACCCGAAGATCGGATTGGAAATAGGCAAACTGCACAATGTCAGCGCTATGAGCCGGGTGGCCATTCCAGCAATTTTCTGTGACACTTTTCTTGACGCAATCCGCATGGTATTCAAGTATATGGACCTCACGCAGACATATTGCCAATACGAGCTCATCGTAAAGGATAACGACGCGATCATGAGCTGCGAGGAACTTATTGTATTCGGAGATCTGAGGCGATTTCTGTGCGAGCGCGATTTAGTGTCTGCCTATACTTTATGCTGCAATGCATTGGGCGCGCCTCTTGTTCTAAAAGAGATAATGCTGACGTATGCACAGCCTGAATATGTCAATGCTTATCAGGATATTTTCAATTGCCCGGTTACATTCAACGCAAACAGGTATCAGGTGATTTTCGATAAAAGCTATTTGTCTAAACAATTACCCCTGGCCAATGCCCTGACCAGGGACACCTATGAAAAAGAGTGCAAGCGGGCTTATGCACACCTGCATGAACAGAAGTCCACTCTGGACAAAATACAACAGGAACTTTTGTTCCCTTATGAAGACCCCCCTTGCTTCGAAAAGCTGGCTCGCCGGCTGAACATGTCTACCCGAACCCTGAGACGTCACCTTGCTGTCGAGGGTATATCGTACAAAACCCTGTTGAATGAGTTCCGGAAGAAAAAGGCTCTTGAACTTATCTCCTCAACGAACACGCCGATAGAAAACATTGCTGCGGAACTGGGCTATAAAGACACAGCAAATTTTTACCATGCCTTTAAGAACTGGACAGGCACCACTCCCAGTAGCTATCGGAAGACAAAACTTTAAAGTAATTTTTTTAAACTCGACGATAGCAAAAGAAAAGCAGGTCATAAATTTATTGCTTTTCGAAACGGCAGACAAGAGCAAAATTGTACACTCTAGCTTATTTTCACGTTGCATTCTTCAAATGGTAATCCTCAATTCTAATGACTGCAAAATATTGAGGAATAGCAGATGTAACGTTCAATAAGTTATTGGATCGTGAATTTAGTCAGGACTTCATCGGTTTAAACAAATTTCAATATTGATAAAATGGTAAATTTACGCATTTCCGACAAACTCTCCCGCGAAAAACCGGGGTTCAACTCCCCGTGGGACTACCATAAAATGATTGGCATTAATTGATTATTTTACAACTTAGAGTTGGGTTCCTGGATAGGTGGATGGAGAGCGTTGCTCTCTTTTAACATATCTTGATTCCGCAGTCTTCTGTCGCAGCACCTGGATTCATCTCAGGAACTTCTCCGTCGCTTAGTACGATCTTATACCCACACCTTGGGCATTTGCGGATCTCAACTGATCCGACAGTGTGTCACCCGCCCGTACCGACGAAGATATAATCGGTGTGATCCTTTTTCAATTTACAGTTTTTACAAATCAATTCCATGTTTTCACCTACAGGACTATAAAACAATTTTTTAACATATTGTGTTTTGATTTTAAGAAGGCTGTCCTACCTTGTCAAGGGATATTTTATATTAGAAGAGTTTTTATCAAACAATTCTGCGGTAACATTCAGGGGAAACTGTTCAGTAGCCAATATTTCCTTGATTTTGCCGATATTTATAAAGTAATAAGATAACTATGGATAAACTTTACATTGTTATGCCGGCCTATAACGAAGAGAACGTGATAGTCAATGTCGTGGATGAATGGCACAAAGTTATTGAAAAAATCGGGCATGATAGCAAACTGGTAATATTTAATGATGGAAGCAAAGATAATACATTAAGCGTTTTAGAAAACATCCGGAGTAAATATCCAGATCTGGTAGTGATTAGCAAAGAAAATACGGGACACGGGCCAACATGCATCTTTGCTTATAAATATGCCATTGCCGAAAATGCGGATTGGATTTTTCAAACAGATTCCGATGGCCAAACAAGATCAAGCGATTTTTGGCATTTTTGGAAAAAACGGAATAGCTATGATTTTATTATTGGCTATCGCGTGAAACGCGGCGACGGATTGGCTCGACGGTTTATCTCGCAAACGCTTAAAGTAGTAATACTCATAATATTTAAGATTTTTGTGAAAGACGCCAACACACCTTTCCGTTTGATGAAAGTTGAATGTTTACGTAAATACATACCGGCAATCCCCCGTGATTTTTTTCTTCCCAACACATTATTGTCGGTGATGATTACGAAAAATAAGGAAAATTTTTTCTGGCAAGAAATTACTTTTGCTCCGCGAACTTCCGGCATTTCAACTATTTCTTTGGCGAAAATCGGCAAACTGGGAACAACGCTGATAAAGCAATTATATAAATTGAGAAATGTAAAAACCTGAGATGAAAATTGTCTTAATAAGACCAAATTATAACTCTCACATAATAACACCACCGCTGGGGCTGGGTTATCTCTCGTCATATTTAAAAAAGTTCGGGATAGACACAGTAATTATTGACGGGTTAAAAGAAAGTTTGGAATTGAACCAAATGGTTGGTAAGATTTTAGACTTGAAGCCTGACGCCGTAGCAATAACCTGTCTCACGGCTTTTTATAAAGAAGTTATTTTATTATCCAGAGAATTAAAAAAAAATAATATTAGAACTATTATCGGCGGTGCGCATCCTACTTTTTTACCTTATCAAACATTAATTGATTCAGGGGCTGATTATGTAGTGTGTGGAGAGGGAGAACTCTCGTTCCTTAATTTAATTAACAGAAGCTTTCAAAATGATAATATTCAAGGTGTTTACTCTTTAAAAAATTTAAAAAATGAACAGCAGCCAATAATAAAATCGCCGATAGTCGAGAATCTGGACGAACTGCCATTCCCTGATTGGGAACAAATAGACCCGAACAGCTACCCCAGGGCTCCGCATGGAGCTTTTATGAAGGGATTTCCTATCGGTGTGATTATCACCAGCCGTGGTTGCCCTTATGAATGTACATTTTGCGCCAGTCCCCAATTTTGCGATAGAAAAATACGATTCAGAACTCCGGAAAACGTTGTCGCGGAAATTGAATATTTGGTTAAAGATTTCAAAGTAAAAGAAATACACTTCGAAGATGATAATTTGACTTTAAGAAGAGATAACTTAGAAAAACTATGTCATTTGTTAATTGAAAAGAATATTAACATTAAATGGGCCTGTCCAAACGGAATCCGAGCCGATGAAGTCGATCAGGAAATTATTCAATTAATGAAGGACAGTGGATGTTATTATTTTGCCTATGGCATTGAATCCGCTAATCCTCGGATTTTAAAAAATATTAAAAAAAGAGAATCCATAGAGACTATTGAAAGAGCGATTGCAACAGCGGACAAGGTCGGTATAGCCTGCCAGGGATTTTTTATTTTTGGGTTACCGGGAGAGACTGCCGATACTATTGAAGAAAATATAAATTTTGCTGTCAGGTCAAAATTGTCACGGGCGCAATTTATGATTTTAGATGTTTTACCTGGTTCTGAATTGTGGGAAATACTAAAAGGCAAATTTGTTCCGAACTGGAATAAAGAAAGCTACAAGGAACCGGAATGGATACCTGATGGCGTAACCAGGGAACAACTGCTATCAGCGCAATCGACTGCCTTTAGAAAATTTTATTTGAGGCCCCAAATATTCTTTAGATTATTAAAACTGGTTGATCACAGACAGATTTTTTATTTTATTAGAAGATTAAAAGATTACAGGTTATTAAAAGATTAACCGTTATGATTATTTGATGATAGTCGGAGATGATTCAAACTTCTTTTTTCTAAAAAATCATTCCATGAGCAAGTTCAGATTCTAATTAGTGGGATTGATTTTTAATTTACTTCCCATAAAACGTGATACGGAATCATTATCCAGAAAACATCTTACAGACAAACCTTCCGCAATCGAAAATCTGTCTATCAGTGTCATATTGGCAAGAACATATTGAGAAATCGGATCGCCGGAAGGGAAAGAAAATTGTTTGTCTTGCCAGAAGCGCAGAGGTTCTTCCAGAGCAATAGGCACCAGAGCAGGCATTGCTTCAAACACGTAAACCAGTTTGGGCTTGCGCCCACGGGTTTTCATGAATTCCATTGTCATATGAAGATAATACTCAGGCTCCTCTATAAAAGAAATAATAGGGTCTTGCAGGGCTGGTCTACGCCGGGCTATCATGTGCACCATGGGAGAGGAAACATAAGAAATTATATAATCATTTTTATTCGAATAAGCCTGAGACGTTGTACTGATCCAGTCATACAAGTTTTTGTAAATCTGATTGGTTTTGATGCCCTTGCCGAACCCTGCTTCTATTTCAGCATTTGCCTGTTCAGGAGCCACATCGAAAAAAGTATATTGCCAGTCAGACCATGCCGTTGAATAGTAAAAAGGAGCAAAAAACAAGATTAAAATAGCCAATTTTACAAGATAGATTCTTTTTTTGATCGTTTCCATGGATAAAATAACGCATGCCATTGCTGCTATAGCGGGTATGGAAGAGTGAAGCACCGTCAGGAAACCTACGGCAGAAAGAATACTGCTGGTAATGGCTGCGATTACGCTATAAAAAAAGAGGACAATGGCAAGCGATTCAAAGTTACTCCAAGGCGTTTTCTTAACAATTTTGAATATGAAATAACACAAAAACAATAAATACGATGATGCCAATAAAGCGGCAAACCATAGGGGACGGCTATACCATCCGTTATACCAGCCATGATAATAAGGAGTTGTCAATCCGAACAGAGACGTGTTGATGGCAAAAAACATCATTATTGATAGTATGAACAATAAGCCAACTAATGATACCGTCTTCGATATCTTTGTACTCCACAAAAAGGCACTCGTAAAAAGAAAGGTGATGCTGACGCGTTTCAATGCTTCCCCATTAATGGAAATGAGGGGCCCCGCTAAATGAGGGGATGAAGAAAGCCTCAATTGAACCTCTGTAATAACACTCTGGATGAAGGCATTTCCGTAAATACCAAGGAAAATTATCCACAATAATAAAACCGGAGCCATAACAAAACATAGATCCTTAAAATTAAAATCAAGAGCTTCTATTTTAAATCTCCTGATAATAATAAACAATATAATCACCGAAATGACGACCACACTCATGTGGAGCAGACTGAAGCTGATCAGCCCCATGATGAAGAATGCCAGATGAAGAGTTATAAACAGATGGGGATAGGTGTAATAGTTAAGATTCGAGATTGCGCCCACGGGATCAAGCCCTGTAAACGCAAATACGGAAAATATGAGCGGTTGGAACCAGAAATCTTTATTGATTCTATATAGCGCGAAGCTCAAAAACAACAGTGAAAAAATAGTAAGAATAAATTGCAATTCCCGGAAACCGAGCAATGTTATGCCGGGGTAAAGCCTGAAAACAAGAGCGTTAATCAATATTGCAGCCCTGGGTGCACCTGTAAATTTGTCACTGAAAAAGTCATCACCGACTGTAAGCCGCCAGGCCTCTGTCATGTGCCAGCCTTCATCGCCAAAATTAAAACCGTATTGGAGTTTGAACCATCCGAATACGGCGGCCACAATGAAAATGCTACAAGATATAAAAAAGGGAAGAAGCTGGCTGGAATGGATTTTATTTTTCATATGAGGCCTCAATCCCTAACATTAGCTTCTTGAAGTTTCTTCAGAATCGCCTTATAGTCCTTCGTATTTTTGATGTTATCAAAATCATGGTCTGTCTGCAAAAGTCCCCCATCATTAAAACCTTTATCCACCGCTTTCGTAAGCCACAGAATTGAATCGTTAATTTGTTTTCGCTTGGCATAGATACAGGCAATATTATAGTAACTATCAATCCTATTCGGATCAATTGCTACAACTTTTTTCAAGAGATTCAAGACTTCCAGATCATTTCCTTTCAGAGATTGATTGATCGCCAGGCGCATCAAAGCCGGGATGAACTTCGGGTTGGTATCCAGTGCTCTTTGATAATATCTTTCGGCCTTATTAAAATTCCCCCGCCTTTGATAAAAATTTCCCATAAGCAAATTTGAATTCGGATTAGCGGGATCAATATTCAATTTATTTTCCAATACACGTAATGCAGACGCATTATCAAGAAAACACCTTACAGATAATTCCTGCGTAATGGGGAAACTGTCTATCAGTGTCGTATTGGCAAGGACATATTGAGAAATAGGATCGTCGGAAGGGAAAGAAAATTGTTTGCCTTGCCAGACGCGTAGAGGTTCTTCCAGATTAATAGTATACAGAGCAGGCATTGCTTCAAACACGTAAACCAGTTTTGGCTTGCGCCTACGGGTTTTCATGAATTCCATTGTCTTATGATAATAATCCTCAGGAAACTCTGCAAAAGAAATATGGGATTCATCCAGGGCTGGCCTGCGCCTCGCGATTATATACACCATGGGAGAGGCAACATAAGAAATTACATAATCATCTTTATTCGAATAAGCCTGAGACGTTGTACTGATCCAATTATATAAGTTTTTGTAAATCTGATTGGTTTTGATACCCTTGCCGAATCCCGTTTCTATTTCAGCATTTGCCTGTTCAGGAGCTACATCAAAAAAAAGAAATTTCCAGTCAGTCCATACCGTTGAATAGTAAAAAGGTGCGAAAAACAGAATTAGAATGGTTAATTGTACAAGATATGCCCTCTTTTTGATGGTTTCCAAAGACAGGATGATGCATGTCATTGCCGCCACAGCAGGGATGGAAGAGCCGAGTATTGCTCCAATGCCAACACCAGAAAACATACTGCCGTCGATGGCTGTAATTATGCCGGGAATAAAAACAATAAGAGCAAATAATTCAAAATTATTCCATGACTTTTTCTTGACAATTTTAAATATGAAATAACACAAAAATAAGAAATACGATGATGCCAATAAAGCGGAAAACCACATGGGACGGTTATACCAGCCGTTATACCAGCCGCGATGATAAGTCGTTATCAATCCGAAAAAGGTCGTATCGATAGCCGTGAACATCAATATTGCCAGTATTGATAAGACAGCCACTAAAAGAGCGGTCTTGGATATCTTTGTGCTCCACAAAAAGACAATCGTAAAAAGCAAGGTGATGATGGTATATTTCAAGACCTCCAGATTAATGTAGATTAACGAGTTCACTAATGGATTTGAAGGAGAGAATATCACTTGAAGTGATGAAATGACATTCCAGATGAAGGCGTTTCCATAAATACCAAGGAAAATTATCCATAATAATAAAACCGGCGCCATAACAAAACACATATCCTTAAAATTAAAATCAAGAGCTTCTATTTTGAATCTCCTGATAATAATAAACAATATAATCACCGAAATGACGACCACACTCATGTGGAGCAGACTGAAGCTGATCAGCCGAAGGGTTATAAACAGATGGGGATAGGTGTAATAGCTAAGATTCGAGATTGCGCCCATGGGATCAAGCCCTGTAAACGCAAATACGGAGAATATTATCGGCTGAAACCAGAACTCTTTACTAATTTTGTATAGCGCGAAGCTCAAAAACAACAGTGAAACAATAGTAAGAATAAATTGCAATTCCCGGAAACCAAGCAATGTTATGCCGGGATAAATCCTAAAAATAAGAGAGTTAATCAGTGTTGCAGCCCTGAGCGCACCTGTAAATTTGTCACTGAAAAAGTCATCACCGACTGTAAGCCGCCAGGCCTCTGTCATGTGCCAACCTTCATCAGCAAAATTAAAGCCGTAGCGGAGTTTAAGCCATCCGAATACGGCGGCTATCATGAAGATACCGAAAGATATGGCAAAAGGGAGCAGTTGGCTGGAACGGATTTTATTCTTCATAGTGACGGCGCCCCAAAAAGATTAAGAACAGCAGTCGTAAGCCGCAAGATATGTTCCTTTGTCTGAGTCGGGTTGAGGTTTGTTCTCTCTGTTTGCCGCCTAATTCCGCGATGAGACATCATTATCAAACATGTATCCTTTGGCCTCGGTCCATACAGAACACATATTATATATTTATCATACCCATATCAAAATTATTTTTGAAATACAATTGCGGAATGTTTTCATTGGAATCACAGGTATGAATCCCAAAGCAAGCTTTGGGAACGGATTCCGTAGCAAGCTGCGGAGTATTAAACCATCCGCTTCGCGGGATTGTTCCCAATCCCGATCCATTAGTATTGGATAATTCGACTAACAAACTTTAATGCGCTTAGCTTTTAAAGTTTGAGTCTTATTACAACTTACCCATTGAGCTGCTCTTCGCTTTCGGAATGGAAGTTTCAACAATAAAAAGTTTTAATGAATTACAAAAGATGGTGAAAAAAGCAATTGACTATTACAATAACGGGCGATATCAATTCAATAAGCGGATAAAAAACAGGATGCAGTATAGAATTCTTCGAGATGAGAAGCAAATACCTTAAAATCCTTAGACAAAAGATTAGAGAAAGCGATTTCTTGTGGTTTCCGAAAAACGCTGTCCGGATGGCCGGTGTCGTCGCTTCCGCATATCTTAATAAAAACGTTGTCGGTCCGGTGAATGTCATAATCGTACCATCATGGCGCTGTAATTCTTTGTGCAAGATGTGCGATCTCGCAAAAAAACCATCGGCAGGAGAGATGGACTTTAATGAGTTCAAGCGAATCGTAGATGAACTTGCCGATATCGGCGCATCAGTATTCTCCTTCTTTGGCGGAGAGCCTTTTGTGAGGGAGGATATATTGGAAATGATTTCTTATGTCAGATCTAAGCATCTGATTACACAGATTAGCACGAATGGCATAATTCTCTCCGACAAGAAGCTCGCTCGAAAGCTCGTTGAAACAAATTGCGACATTATCACTTTCTCTCTGGACTGCATGGATTCTGTGACATACAAGCGGATAAGGGGCGTTGACAAGTTTAATGAAACCATCGAAGGCATCCAAAACACTATCTACTTCAGGGATCTCCTAAAAAAGCAAACCGCCATCAATGTAAATTTTGTAGTGATGGATGAGAATATCGATGATGCCATGGAAATAATCAAGTTCATCAAGAGTCTGGGTATAGATCTTGTGACTTCTTATCCAATCGTCGAACTCGGTTACCTCAAAAATTACCAATCCAACGAATTCAACAAAAAGCTGGTTGATCTTTTTAAAGAATTAAAAAAAATCAAAGATCGCAACAATGTTTTGGATATTTCAATTGAATATCTTGATTACATCATTAAAAGGATCACAGATAAACGGCCGAGAGTTAAATGCTTTGCGCCAATCTCAGACATACATATCGATCCATTCGGAAATGTATTCCCATGCATACATTTCTTAGGCAAAGAAAAGGCTGTTGGAAATATCAAGGGTAAATCTATCAGGGAATTCTGGTATGGTAAGAATTATGCAGCACTGAGAAAGCAGTTGGCAAACTGCGACCAATGCGACTACATGTGCCATGTCGAGCCTGCGTTATTCTTCAACAAGTTCTGGTTTAAAAGCAATACAAAGAAAGCATGAAAGTCCCGCAAACAGCAATCTGTCCCGGAAAATCGATTTGCTGATTTATTTAACCGAAGATGCCTTTCGAAAGCCTTTTGAAATATTCAGGAATATACAGGGGAAGTCTTCGCGTCTGGGGGAAATCTCTTATAATTCTGGCGATTCTGTAGGGATTCATATAGAAATCCCTGTTTGCTTTTCTCTGATAATAAAACAACGTTTCATCAGGAACATCCGCCAGGTTGAACCTAATATGAGAATATTCTTTATCTTCATAGTTGATGTTTCTGAGTTTCTCCGGATTATTTTTCAAGGCGATATCATATATCTTTGTGTTCGGAAATGGAGTGAGGGTATAAAATGAAACAGCGTGAAGCTTTGACATGCGGGTGACCTCTAACGTCTGCTTTAAATCATCCTCGGTTTCCGTTGGAAATCCCATCATCACAAACCCGAATGTAAAGATTCTTTTCGAAGCCGCGTATTTCACGTTCTCCAGATATTTCCGGATATTAAGATTTTTTCCGATCAGCTTTTGAAGCCGCGGCGAGCCTGATTCCAGAGGGCAGGAGCAGTAGTACATACCCGCGTCCGTGAGAGCGTCAATCGAGCTCTCGCTGAGCTCGTCAACCCGCAGTCCGTTTGGGAAAGACAATCCGATCTTAGTCCCAAATTTCCCGATAAGTTCGCAGATTTCAAACAGCCTTTTTTTATCATGATTAAAGATATCATCGTAGATCTCAAAATCATTAATCCCGTATTTCTTCATATAGAATCTCATTTCTTCAACAACTCTCTGAGCCGAATGGATACGAAGTCTGTCTCCAAAAATCCGATGACAGTAAATACATCTGAAGGGACATCCTCTGCTGCTGAAAAGAGCGACATATTTCCTATGCATTAAAAGAGTCATTGCCTGGATTTTCCAGTATGGCTCAAGATCGATAAGATCATAAGCCGGGAATGGAAGCGAATCAATATCTTCAACAAGCGGAGTAATCCCTGGATTGGTCACTATTCCTTCCTCGGCACGCCTGAATATTCCGGGGACATCTGCCATGTTCCCGCCTCCCGAATACGCGTTAATCACCAACTCGAAAGCAAGTTCTCCCTCGTAAGGCACCGCCACATCGGCAAGGTTGCCCTCCAACGACTTCTCTCCAAACGCGGAAACATGAGGTCCCCCTATGACTATCAGTGCGTCAGGAAGCACGACCTTCAAATTACTTGTGATATAAGGAAGACTGTGTGCGTTCGTGGTCAGCATACTTAACCCGACTACGTCAGCGCCGAATTCTTTAGCCTGTTTTACGAGTTCGTCGTTTGGCATGTTACTTATTTTTTGATTAACAATACGTATCTCAACATTTAATTTCTGCCGGAGATGCGCCGCGATATACATTATCCCGAGAGGCGGAGTCACGCCCAAAACTGATCGCCTGAATCCAAGGCTGGCAAGAAATATTTTTAGAGGCCGCATAACATACCTGATTGATTCTTTTGACAAGAACTTGTTTTTCAAGTGAGGAGTTTAGGTGAATTGCAATTGCGTGTCAATGCAATATTGACCGCAGAATATGGGTTGTGGTATAGACGACTAAAGAAAAAACGGGCACACGTTGCAGGAGAGGCACAGAAGGGGCATCATATTCAGCGCAGTTGCAGTAATTTCTTAAAGGAAGAATCGACTGTCGCACCAATTTTCTCAGCAGTTAATACATCCTGTTTTGCTTCAGCAATGCGCCCCAGATTATAATATGTATTGGCCCTGTTTATATAGTTGATCGGGTTAAATGGTTTCAGTCTAATCGCCAGATCAAAGTCAGCCAAAGCTTTTTCGTATGATCCCATTTTAGAATAAATCACGCCTCTATTGCCTAGCACGTCCGAGACGAGGGGATTGGGAACATTACCGTTAATATAAAAAGGCGGCAGAAACCCGAGATAGCGATTGTAATCCTGCAATACCTTTTCGATATCATTTCTGTCTAAATAGATGGAGCTGCGATCGAGGTAGGCTGGTGGATACTCCGGATTTACCTCAATTGCCGCGTTGAAGTCGTCAAGGGCTTTGTCGGATTGCTTGTTTTTGTAAAAATAATGCCCCCTGTTGAGATAGGCGATAGCTATTTTGCGGGGATATTTTTCGATTACATCAGTCCAGAGGGTCTCGCTATTTTTCCATATGGGAATATATTTCATCGTTAATGCGCAAAAATAAACCATCAGAACAATAGCAAGACCAGCTGCCATCAAGCGGTATCGTGAAGTCTTTTCCGCTAATTGTTGCATACCCATGACCATAACAAAAAACAGCCCGATATAGGCAATATAGGTGTAGTGGTCATTAAGGAAGGCAGACTCGTTTGCCAAAAACGGCATGAGGAGCAAGAAAATATTAAAGGTAAAAAACAGCAGACCGAAGGTAACGAAACGTTGCTTTCGCCATAAGGCCAATGCACTTATAAAGATAATGGCTGCTATCGCCGCTCCTGCCCAGTGTTCCACATTAAGTGCGGTTGGTGTGGGGTAAAGAGCGGATATAGCATAAGGGAAAAACGATTTCAATATGTATACCGTGTACGCATATCCACCAAGTATAATCTGTTCTAAAAAACTAAAAGCATTTACGATTGCCTTGCTGTCAGTTGTGAGGTAAACATTCTTAAAGAAAAATGTCATACCCAGCAGACCACTGGCCAAAGAGCCGGCAAAGAAGACTGCTTTTTCGAGAATAACTTTCAAGCAGATTTTTCTTGTAAAATACCAGTCCAACAACACCATCACTAGCGGCAGAGTCACAGCCTGACCTTTGGAAAGCAGCGATAATGTAAAAAAAATGAAGGTAAGTACTAGTTGAGCGTTTTTACCGGAAACGATGTAGCGGATGTAGGTAAGCAGAGCGGCCAGATAAAAGAGCGCGTAAAGAAGGTCTTTGCGTTCTGTGACCCAGGCCACGGACTCTACCCGCAGGGGATGGATGCCGAAGAGCAGGGCCGCAAAACCGCTCCACCAGATGGAGAGACCCATTCTGCGGCACAACAGCAAGACTAACGCTGTGCAGAACAGATGCAGCAACAAATTATCCAGGTGGTAGAGAAAGGGCCGGTCCTTTACCAGCTTCCATTCCAGCGCGAAAGAGACGATCACCATTGGATTATAGGTATTATAGTCGGCAGGTGTCGTGAAAATCTCTTTCAGCGTTCCCTCTTTGACTAACCGGTTTCCATAGATGTACAAATCGTCGTCCCAGTTGGTCCAGTCCAACTTGAGGCTACCGGAAAATACGAAGGCCGTGATGATAAGCACCAGGAAGATCACAAGGAGGTCGTGTTTTCTCTTGTGGTTGCTATCTTCTATTCCCTTTTCTTGGATCAGAGCTTCATTTCCCACGGTGAAAGTATATGAAGAATGGTCTTGTGTGTCAAAGAAATATTTATACCCTTTCGCTTTCAAAGGCTAACTTTGTTGGCAGCGTCGTCAGCGTCCTCAACGTATTTACATATACGACTGCGGAGCCTCCTCCTTGCCGCCCCGTTAGCCTTTGAAGGCGAAGGGGTATAACCTACCGGATGTATCTTATGATCATGGGAGAGGTATATCAATGCTGACGCTGAACCACAGGGACAGGCTACATTTGGTTATTCCCGGCATATTGTTTTGGTGCATATATGAATAAGCAACCACCGCCTAGCCATGGTATTTCGTCCGGCCAGTCTTTTTTAAAAATTTCCGCGTAATCGGGCAAATCTAACGCTTTATAAGAAAGTATGACAGCTTCATGCCTGTCTATTAATTTCGCCTGTTTGGAAATATCGTCTACCCATGGGAAATGTACCGGTGCAATTTGGATACGCGGCAAATCATTCATCGCAAAAGCGACTACATCCGACGTATAATTAAGAATATGACATGAATTCTTAAAAGGAGCGATGGCTTCAAATACTTCCTGATAAAAATCATTATACTCTTTAGTTAAAAGTTTGCCTTTAAATATTCCAATAGTTTTATTGGTAACTCCATTACTAAACAAAACATCCATCTTCCATGGATAATAGGCTGAAGTGGTTGTTTTAAAGAACATGGTGGCTGACAAAAACAAACCCAACAGAACACTGGAAAAGACAATGAGATATTTTACCGGCTTTATGGTTTGGGTGAAAAAATTATAAAAAACAAACACGACTATACCTATGCCTAAAGACGCGCCATTGACCAACCGGAATGTTTCATAAACATGAACTGAATTCAAATATCCAAAGACCGTTATAAGGCATACGGCCGCTATATCATAACGGGTATATGCAGACACCACAGACTTACCGAATATTTTTCGAATGATTTCCCGCAAAATTATAAAGGAACATACTATCAGTATTAACGTGAATAGTTTACCTCGGAAATCGGATGCGTAACTATCGTTGATCTGGATGATAGAGGCCAAGAAATTAAGATATGTGTAAATACTATCGCCTTTTCCTATTGTATTGATTAGCATTTTGTTCTGATAAAAGAAATCATCCAGTGCGGAATTCATCGCGAGATACGCAAAAAATATTATTAAAGGAATAAAAAAGCCAAAACTCATGATTCCAATTTTTTCTATAATACGTTTTTTTGTGCCTTGAATGGTAAAAAATTCCCAGCACAGCAGAATTATGAACGGCGGAATAATTGCGATAACCGAAGAATACCGGGAAAGCACCGACATGCTCAGAAAAATACCTGCCAGAAAACCATTATACCGGTTTTCGGAATATCGTAATAAAAAAATCAGTGCCAGCAGTTGAAAAGTATACGCGAAGTAATTAGGAGATGGATAAATAATATACGGATGAATTAAGAAAATCAGCCCCACCGCAATAAAGGCCAAGTGTTTGGCCAGGAATCGGAGAAAAACACGATAGGATAGAAATAACGTCAAGGAATAAAATAGCCCTGTAATAATTCCAACGCTCATTAACCTTTCGCCAAACACAGTTAAGGCAACTTTCATAATCCATGTGTGGAGATATCCATAGAAAGTAAGTGTTTCGGAATGCGGTATGGCCCCCCTCTGTAAATCAAGCGCAGCAAGATAGGGCCAGCCCCAATGTAGACTGTCATAATTAAGCATGGATTCAATCCAGCTGCAGCAAAAACTCGCCGCGCAGATAAGTAATACCAGTAGATCAAACCCATTCCATCTGTTGAAGAAGAGAAAGAATTTTTCAAGAGGTTTTTCTTCGGATAATTCCTGCTTATTAGCTGATAATTTCCGTAATGCCATAATTTTTTTGATCAGTCTTTTTAAAAATCTTGATTAAACGGCGCATTTTGCTTGAACCTGCGCCACAATAAATAAAGGAAATTCAATCTAATATTTGCAGTTTTTCTTGTAAAGTAATATTTTAAGCAGTAGATTAAATAGTAACTACTATTTCAGTTCCAATGTCACCTTAATGCTTACAAACGGAGACAGGAATAAAATTAAAAACATAATCATTGATAAAGACAAAGTAAAATATTCCTTATTATTGTTGTCCAAACGATACAACTATAATCACTGGATATACGACAATATTCAAGATTTTATCGGAGACGATATTCTGGAAGTAGGAGCCGGCATCGGGAATATTACCGATTTCATTATGTTTAAAAATAAATTAACGCTTATTGATATTGATCAAAATTATGTAGATTATTTAAAGGCCAAGTATTCATTTCGTGATAAATCAAACTTTAAAGTTTTCAGGACCGATATTCAGGACGTTAAATCATCTCTTCTTGCCACAAATACGTATGACACTATTATTTGTTTAAACATTCTCGAGCATTTAAAAAATGACGAAAAGGCTGTTGAAAACATGACCTCTCTTTTGCAACCGGGTGGACGACTAATAATTCTTGTACCGGCTTTAAATATACTTTATGGGTCAATGGATGTATCTTTCGGACATTATCGACGTTACAACAAAAAAAAGTTAAAGTTACTTATACAGGGGCAAGATCTCGATATAGTTAAAGTTTATTATTTAAATTCTTTAGGTTTATTCGGATGGTTTATCAATGGCCGAATACTTAAAAACGAAGAGTTGCCGGAATATCAGACGAAATTATTTGATAAATTAGTTCCTTTTTTAGGGCTTGCTGAAAAAATAATTAAGCCTCCATTAGGACAGTCACTTATTCTCATTGCTCAAAAAAAATATTAAAAGCATAGATATTAAAATTAAACACAGGTCGCTTATTAACTAAACCAATGAATTTTGTTTTTATTAATCCGCCGCGTGATATTGCCGCAAATAATATATGGAGGATAATCAATTCCGAAAACCCTCCGCTGGGACTAGCGTTACTATCAGCAATATGGGATGCGCAAGGACATACTTCACAAATAATAGATGCCGCCGCCTTACAACTAAAGATTCCGGAAATTATTGCCCTGATTAATCCTGTTACGGATTTTGTCGGGATTACGGCAACTACTCCGGAAATTTCCCGGGCTTTAGTTATTGCCCGGAAGGTGCGCGAAGCTTTTCCCCGCATCAAAATAATAATGGGCGGAGTCCATCCAACGGTATTCCATGAAGAACTCATTCGGGATAAATTTTGCGATATGGTTGTTCGAAATGAGGGCGAAATTCCAATTACAGAATTAGCCAAGGGAACCTCATATAATCTTATCCCTAACCTAACTTGGAGAAAATCCGACAATGAAGTTGTTGTCAATCCCGATGCCAAAACATATGTGGATTTGGATAATTTACCCCTCCCTGCTTATCACAAACTACCGATGCATCTGTATCATTCTGCTTTAGGTGCAGCCCGGCAGGAACCGTCTATCGGAATGGTAACTTCCAGGGGCTGCCCCGGCAAATGTACCTTCTGTTTCTCGGGAATGTTTGGCTCTCAAATAAGATTTTTGTCTCCGGTAAAAATTATTGACCATATTGAACATCTTCAGAAAAATTATGGCATCAAAGAGATATCTTTTTATGATGACACATTCACTGCCAACCAAAAGAATGTCGCCGAATTATGTCAGTTAATTCTTACGGAGAAAATCAAGATTACCTGGTCTTGTTTTGCCCGGGTGGATTGTGTGACACCCGAATTACTTTTGCTGATGAAAGAAGCAGGATGCCATCAAATCATGTACGGTTTTGAAAGTATCGATGAGAATATCTTAAAAAACATCAACAAGAGAATTAATTTAACTCAATTTCAAAAAGCCATTGACTGGACCAAGGCGGCAAAAATCAATATCCGCGGAGCCTTTATGTTGGGCAATCCCGGAGAAACATTAAAAAGCATGGGAGAAACTATTGATTATGCCAAAAACACCGGGATTCCATTTGCTATTTTTAATATTACTACTCCCTATCCGGGAACGGCTATGTATAATGAGTTTGCATCAAAAAATCTGCTCTTACACCGGAACTGGGAGCTTTATAATCTCGCTGAACCGATCTTAAAGCTGGATACCGTATCCGATGAAGCAGTCAAACAATTCTATTATAAAGCCTACCGTGATTTTTATCTGCGGCCTGATTTCATTCTCCGGCACATCTTTGCCAAACACACTCTCGCTGAATTGTTGATTTATGTTAAAGCGGTGTCAAGAATCACGGGGTTGTTATTCAGAAACATTTTCCCAAAACCAAGCTTATAGAGAACGAGAATTTATTTTTTACATATTATTTGCCACATGGTTCCCCAAAACCGGCTGCCTTGGTTATCCAACATCTTATTAATATCTGCACCGGGAATACCTATTCCGGAAACCCCGATTTCCAGATCATGAAATTTTGAAAACATTTCCCTTATCTGACTCTTGGTGTAACTTCTGAGAATAGGCGCACCAAAACACTCCAGTATCATCGTGCCGAAACGGTGGTCAGAGCCAAACTTTTTGATTATCTTCCAGAGCAATCTGTCCTGAAATGTAACAATGTCCACGATTCGGGAAATGAATCTCAGCGCATGGGCGATAAAAACCTTGGGAGACGCCATTCGATAAAGATATATGTATCCTGTGCCGCCCTTCTTCAATACCCGATTGATTTCTTCAACCGCCTTTTTTGTATCAGGACTATGATGGAGGACGCCGCACGAATATACCGTGTCAAACGAAGAATCCGGGAACTCAAGGCCTTCGGCATTCCCGGTTTTATACACCGGAACAATGACGAGCTTGCCGGCGAACTGCCCCGCCGCTTCTCTGGCTTTGTCGATACTTTTTTCGGAAATGTCTATACCTGTATAAGAGCCTTTTTTCTTCATGGAGCAGACACATATGCTGTCAGTGCCCTGGCCGCATCCTACTTCCAGCAAATCTCCGTCCCTGGATGCGACAACCCACAGTATCTGCGCCAGCCACGGTTCCTTTTGATATCGATAATGCATCCTCTGTAAGACATCCGGTTGGCCATCACAGGGGTTTGAGTTCCAAAATATTCTGGTTGCTTCAATAGATTTTTTTGTCATTTATTCGCATTCTTTTTATTGGGTTTTTCGTGGGATTTAAACAAAGTTATGATAAAATTTTTCAGAATTCTCTTTCCCATCTCTGACTTCTGCGCGAAATCCCTCGGCGATCTGATGGCTGTTAATTCACGCAATAATCGTCGCGGACGCCAGTAAAATCTCAAATGTGAATCGTTAACAAACCGCAGCATTTTTTCACGAGACATATTGTTTTCAATCAAATAAGGAATTGTATAGTCAGGTGTGGGGTTTCGCGTAAACGCGTTCCAGTAATCTTCCGGAATTACGCCGCGCGCAAGAGCTTCCTGATAAATAGCAGTTCCCGGATAGGGAATGAGTATGGCAAAAGCAACATAATCGGTGTTAAGTTCCATTGCCAATTGATAGGTATCCCCCGCATCCTTCAATGTTTCATCAAGAAATCCAATCATATAATAGGTCAATATTTCGAATTTCAGTTTTCGCGCCATTCGCACTGCGTTGCGCGCCTGATCTTTGGTAATTCCTTTTCGGGAATTTTTCAAAATGAGATCATTGCCCGATTCAATTCCAAAGTGAATCCTCCGGCATCCCGCTTTTTTCATTATCTCCAGCATTTCATAGTCCACTTTATCAACCCTGCTCCGCACAGACCACTCAATTTTTATTCCTCTTCTGATTATTTCCCCACAAATTTTCAGAACCCTTTCCCTGTGCCACGTAAATGTATCATCATAAATTTCAATATTCTGGAAACCGGCGTTTGCTATGGCTTCAAATTCTTCCACGACAAGCCATGGAGCGCGAGACATTAATTTTTGCGCGTTGAGTTTGCAGAAAACACAGTTGTAAGGGCAGCCGCGGCTGGTAATCATGGTGGTTGACTTGACATTCGACAGTAGAGAAGAATACGCATCATTATTAATCATCGAACGATCCGGTGCCGGCAAGGTGTCAAGATCATCCATCACTGCAATACTTACGGCAGGCGATCTTATCTGTCCATCGGAATCTTTCCAGAACACTCCATTGATTCCGTCAGGAGGATTCCCGGCAATTAATTTATCCAGCGCATCTCTGAAGGCGAATTCTCCATCTCCGGCAACGAGCAGATCAGCACTGGCAGAGGCCAGCGACAACTCCGGATAAATAGAGGCGTGAGGGCCGCCAAGACAAATAATTGTATCCGGCAAAAGTTGTTTAACAAGTTCACAGGTTCGCACGGTGTTATACCAGACATCCGTCATTACGGAAAAACCGACAATGTCCGGATTCATCCGGGCAAGGCGGGATGCTGTTTGTTCGGGGGATAAATTTTCGAGAGACGCATCAAATATTTCTATCGATGAAAATCCTTCTTTTTTAAGATACGCAGCAATTGACATAAGTCCCAGAGGCGGTTTTGAACCTATCGCCTGATTCTCGTGGAATACAAATAGCGACTGCACGCATTCTTTGTAAGAAGGCATTACGAGAACAATGAGGGAATCCTTTGTAATCTTTTTCGTTCGTAAATCCATAATTAACACTTAGTCATTATAAAGTTATTATACCAGAGCTGAAAGCTTAAAAGTGCCCATAGATTTCTTCCATGATCCGCTCGCCGCTCCCGGTGTTCGGTCAGCAACCGGACAATTTCAGTATGATTGAAGATTCCCTGCGATTCAACTCTCTCGCGCGAAAAAAGATCGTCGAACACATCGGAAAAAACACCTCTCACCCATACCGCGGAAGGAGGCCCGAAACCTTTTTTGGGTTTATTGATAATGCGCTTCGGCAGGTATTTTTCAAGCGCTTTCTTCAAGAGTCCTTTGGGGTTGTTGCCACACATCTTGAGAGAAAGTGGAAGCGAGTTGACATAGTTGATGATATCTATGTTCAGAAGAGGAACTCTCGCTTCCAGTGAAGCGGCCATGGTCATGCGATCCGCTTGAAAAAGACCATTGCCTTCAAGAAAAAACGATGCATCGAGGTGCATGATTCTGCTGATGACATCCTTTTCCGTAAGGGCAGTGGCAATTCTTTCTACTTCTGAATAGGCCGATTCTGTTACTTGATCAAGAATATCCGGTCTAAAAAGACGTGTTTTGGCGGCATCGTCATAGTATCCCATCCAAAGAAAGTGTTGCAACTCCGGAGGCAGGTTCATTCCCTTCACAAATTTTTTCGCCCGGAATTCAAAGCTCATATAGGTGTCGGAAACCGGTAGGCAATCTACAAGTGCCGGAATAACACCGGAAGAAATAAACTCCGGAAGTTTGCGATAGTATGCCGCCAACTGATGCGCCCTGTATGTCGGATAACCAGCGAATATTTCATCTCCGCCCCAACCTGTCAGAACCACTTTTACCTGCTGGCGGGCTGAGCGTGACAGCATCAAAAGAGGAAGCACAGTAGAATCGCCAAACGGTTCATCAAGAATTGCCGCGGCGTCAAACAGCGATTGCCTCAGAATATCCCGCGTGCAGGAGACTTCCGTATGGTCAAGGCCAAGATGATTGGCTACCATACAGGCATCAGCCGATTCATCGTGAGTCTCTTCTTCAAATCTCAAGGCAAACGATTTTATCTTTTGACGTGAATGCCTCACGGCAAACAGAGCCACTGCCGAAGAGTCTATCCCCCCGCTCAAAAAAATCCCAACCGGCACATCGCTCATCAGTTCTAGTTTCACGGCATGCTCCATTAGCTCTTCAATTTTGCCGCATGCTATATCAAGAGAATCAGAACAACTCGCGCTATAATCAGGTTTCCAATAACAGCTCACCTGCCACTCTCTGTCGCATAAAACACCGCAATGACCGGCGGGAAGTTTGACAATTCCAGCAAAGGCGGATTGAGGCGATGGCACATAACCAAAGGAAAAATAGCGATTGATTGCCGTCCAGTCAGGTATGGGCTTGCTAAAGATATTCAGCAGAGCCTTGGCCTCGGAAGCGAAAGCAAAACCATCTCCATTCCGTGTAATATAAAGAGGCTTTATTCCCAAACGATCGCGAGCAACAAAGAGTCTTCTTCGCTTTATGTCCCATATGGCCAGGACGAACATTCCGTTAAATCCGGCAAGGCATGATTCTCCATACTCCTCAAATGCATGAAGCACGGTTTCGGCATCTGAATTTGTATGAAAAGAGTGGCCGCGCCTGACAAGATCTTCACGGATATTGCTATGATTATATATTTCGCCGTTGTAAACGATAACCAGATCGCGTTTTTCATTGAAGATCGGTTGATTGCCCGTAATCAGATCAACAACGGCAAGGCGATTCATTCCCAGCGCAAGGCCTGGCTCTTCATAGATTCCACTATGGTCGGGCCCCCGATGAGAAAGTGCACGCCGCATATCTTTGATAATATCCGGCGAAACTGGTTTATCATTGAAATTAATTAAGCCGAAGATTCCACACATTCTATTATCAACTTTTCCTGACTGTAATCATCATGTATGTCCAGTGACTTTTGGGTAAGAATGCTTCCACGCCCCTCTCCCACAATCGTGCAAGGTAGTAACAGGCAGAAACCATCCTTTGCCGGATAAGCTGCTCCGGCCACCCCAAAAAAAATGCGCAAGCTCTGATGAGAAAACTAGCCTCAATGTATTCAAGTTCTGTCGATCCAAAATCACTGGTCAATGCTGACAGCATCTCGGGTCGTGAGAAACGCATCCCCCGCTCGGCGGGACACAGCGCCCTGAAGACACGATTCAGCAGGCGTCGTCCATCCGATTCAACTATAATGACCACTCCTCCGTGCCTGACAACCCTGAATACCTCCGAGAGAACCTGTTCCCGAGCAAAGTAAATATGGTGCAACAAATCCCGGCACAACACCAGATCGTATTCGGCATCGTCAAAAGGAAGGTTGGTAGCATCGCCGCATATAGCAAGCACATCATCATAGACGGATTGTAAAAAATCAATCTTCTCAGAGGATAAATCAAGGCCAGTGATACGGGCATGTGGCAACTCCTGACGCAAGTAGTGCAAATTACTGCCCTCGCCGCACCCGACTTCGAGCAGATTTGTCCCATGCCGAGGGAAGAGAGACGCTATACGCTGTGCAAGACATCTCTCTTTTTCCGCTATGTACGGATTGTTCAAGCGGTTGTAAAAACGCTTGATGTCGACATTTCCATGGAACATCTTCTGGAGTTCGTAAAGTTTGTGGGTATCAGTTACTTTCAGGTTTCAACACCTCTTTGATCAAATTGGTCCGCCATTGTTCATCATTTACATGTGCGAGAAGATTGTCCAGGATCAGACCGGCCACCGGGAATACGGTACCGATAATTAAGAACACGAAAGTTGCAAAGAAAAGCACCGGCGCTAAGGCATACAGCCAAACAGGGCTTTGACGCGTCAGGAAAACAAAAATAAGCGATGCCAGGGAAATACCGAATAAGCACCACGCGATAAAAGCGATCTCCGTGAAAACGTGAAAGGGACGAACTCTATAGGCAAGCGTTGATGTCAGAGAAATAATATCCAGCAAGCCGCGATATCTCAAAAGGCCATATTTGGAAACACCTTGCTTTCGCGGAGCGTGCGAGACTTGTATTTCGGCAACAGAAAACCCAAGGTTCTGGGCTATGGCCGGTATCAGGCGATGAAGATCTCCCCGCAGATTCAGATTTTTATAAAGGTCTTTTTTTAATATTTTCAGGCCGCAATTGATATCATGGATACGTACTTTGAGCACTTTACGGGTAATTAAATTGAAGACACCGGATAATAAACGTTTGAGAAGTGAATCTTTACGGGACACACGCCAACCGTTAACCATATCGAAACCCTGGTCAATCTTTTCCAGCATCAGGGGAATGTTTTCCGGCTCATCCTGGAGATCAGCATCCATCATGACGGTCACATCACCACCGGCCAGAGCGAAACCCTGCATCAAAGCCAGTGACTTACCGTGATTGCAACGGTGTCTGATAATGCCGATATTAGGGAAACGTTCACGCAAATTTACCAGCCGCTTATAACTGCCGTCGTTACTGCCGTCATCGACTGCTATAAATTCAAATGACAGGCCAAGCCCATTCAGAACAGTTTTAGTTCTCTGATAGAGTTCCTCGAGACTTTCGGCCTCGTTGAATACCGGGACCACAACACTAACAGTCTTTATCTGCTCCATCAGTTTTCTCCTGTCAGTGAAAATTGAAATATGTTCGTTCCGGCGGTAAGGAGAATAAAAAATTCTTCAAGGCTTTCCATACGGCAAAACCTTTCCTTAAGATATCCCGGCCGCAGGTAAAAACTGCGGTAAGCTTTAACAATCCAACGCGACAAATCTTCGCCGCTGATACCGCAAATGTTTTCGGAGAAGAAACCATGAATATGCAGGTTGTCCATGTTGGAGGCCGAACCGTCCCTGATTTCGGGATAGCTGCCGGCTACACGATCAAAGAGCTCTGTTCCGGGATAGGGGGTCAGGATTCCGAAGCTAGCTGTTGAGGCCCGCAATTTTTTAGCAAAAGCAATGGTCTGATTAATCGTCCCGATTGTTTCTCCCGGCCCGCCGAAAACTATATGAGCATGGGTATCTAGACCAATCTCTCTGGCCAGAGCAAAGGCCTTGATCGTCTGTTGAACATCGCTTTCCTTTTTATAATTTTGCAAAATCTCATCTGATCCGCTTTCTACGCCGAATTTAATCATATGACAGCCCGCCCTCTTCATAACGGCCATGATATCCTTATCAATAGCATCAACCCGGCTGTTGGCGATCCATTTTAAATCCATGTTCTTTCTGATCATGCCTTCGCAAATCTCTACGTTGCGCTTTCGGTCTGCTGTAAACGTCTCGTCACGAAAAAAAACCTCCCGGTAGCCCAGGGCTATAATGCTTTCCAGCTCCTCAAGCACTTTTTCGGACGATCGCATACGGTATTTGTTGCCATAAAAGGCGGGAACGGTGCAGAAGATGCAATGACCGGTACAGCCGCGCGAGGTTTGCATAGTTGTATAAGGCATCCTCTTCACAACCGGATTAAAGTAATCAATCCCTTCGGGAAGCAGAAAACGGTCGGGAACAGGGAGTTCATCCATGTCCATGAAAGAACGAGGCGGATTAATCACCGGCTCTCCGCGTTCATCACAATAACCGATTCCTTCAATGCCGGAGACGGAATGACCATTGATCAACTCACGCATAAGGCACCGTAAAGTCTCTTCCGGTTCGTGCAACACAATGAAATCCACCGCCGGATCCTTGAGACCGTACCGGGGCATAAAGGTAGGGTGCGACCCAAAGAGAACCGTTTGCACATCGCTTTTTAGTTTTTTGATTCGTCCCAATAGTTCAACATCAGCACGGAAGGACTGAGTTGATGACATCAACGCCACAGCACGTATTCCGGCAAAGCGAGAGCGCATCATGGCATCAAATCTTTCCCTCTCGTACTGAGCGTCAATGAACATAACATCAAGCCCGACATTGCGAACGTGAGTAGCGCAGGACAGTTCATTCAACGGCGGCATCTGCATACCTCCCACTCTGCGTCCATTGCACCAGCAGCCGTAAACAAAGTCTCTGACGATGTTGCGACCTTTGGAATCCGAAACTGGTTTAAGGAATAATATTATATTATCCATTATCCGTAATTCATCAATTTATGGAATATGTTTCCTCGAGAAAATGTATACTTTTTTTGTTAAAGTTTACATGATTTTGTCCAAAAAGCAACGACAGGTAATACTATAGAATTATTTCTTTTCACGCCTTATAATATAAAGTGGTTGTACTAAGTTTTGATATTTCCGATTCAGACAAATTTTCCACTCTTCGGCAGAGTTTTTATTAAAGTAATAAGCGCATATTGTGGAAGGTAGAGGACTCTTGGATAGCGAATGGCCAATCTCAGCAATCTTTTCGGATTTAGATAAAAGCGCCAGTAGCCGCGTCGAAAAACCTTTTGTAATTGACCGTCTGTCATTGCCGAAATATTCGGAGTATTATAAAAATTTATTTTTTGTAGATCAATGATGTAGTTTTTGTTTTTGAGGATATCAACAGCCATTTCCGCCAATACAGTACCGGCAAACGGTGTAACATACACAAACACTGCTCGGTGTAAATCAGAACGGGCGGCAAATTCTACCGTGTCGAATGCTTCTTCGTAAGTTTCTGTCGGGAAACCTATCATGAAGAAACCGATCGAATAAATTCCCGCCTTAACAGAAGCGTTGATTGCGCAAACGGCCTTATCAATGTTCAGATTCTTGTGAATCATCTTTTGCAGCCGGCGGCTCGAAGTTTCTATGGCAAAACAAATTGACACTGTTCCGGCCTGCTTAAAAAGATTCAAATCTTCTGGCTCGAGCATATCAGCCCGGACGCCATTCGGGAAATGAAGTTTAACATCACCAATTCTGTTTTTGATGCCGTCAAGTATCGCATGCATCCTTTTGCGATCCAGATTAAAGCAATCGTCAATTATTTCAAATTCCCTGAATCCATGCTGGAAGCGAAGCGCTTCCAACTCGGCAAGAACTGACTCGACTGATCTTTTTCTGAAGACCTTGCCCATTGTCCGATGGCAGTAAGCACACTTGTAGGGACAACCTCGTGAAGTTATAACAGCCATATAAGGACGGCGGCCAACGCTGGCAAACGAATCCATTTTTGCGTATAATTTATGATCAAGTAATTCCCAGTCGGGAAAAGGAAGCGAGTTTAATTCTTCCTCAGTCAGTTGCCGTCCCTGATTTATTTTTACCTCACCATCAACTAAAGAAGCTATTCCAGTAATTGAGTCTGTAGAAAGATCTTTCTCTACAGCATTGATCAATTCGGGGAATACCAGTTCTCCTTCTCCAATAACAACAAAATCAGCTCCAAATTTTTTTATCGCTTCTTGCGGATTGGCCGACGGCCACGGACCGCCGAAAATAACTGGAACATCCGGCAGAAGCTCACGGACAACCTTCATTACTTTTTTTGTGTTCTCCAGCTCGGTAACAATTACACTTATGCCGATAAAATCCGGTTTCCAACCGGTTAGCGTACTCCTGAGAATATTGAAATCTTTATAGTCAAGGCCGCAGTCGTGAATTTTCGCTTCATGTCCGGCTCCTTTCAGCGCTGCGCCAATGTACATAAGTCCCACCGGCTGTGTTATTAACGAAAATCCTAATTCTATAAACCTTGGTTTGATCAGAAGTATCTTCGACATTTAAAATTTAAATTCCTTTTCTATCCTTATCAAATACTTAAGACAAGAATGTTTTGCGTGAAATGAACTTGTCCATTCTTGAGTTATACTAAAAACACCGGCACATTATTTTTCTGCCCCAAAAAGGTAATAACAGTTAAAACCTTTCTTGAAAAAGAACTTCAGTATTTCGACGGATTTCTCGAATCTCTTAATCCCGCTTTCATCCAATACCCCTCTCAGGTTGGATCTGTTTTCTGTAATGTTTTTCCTCCAGCAGTCTAGCGTTAGCTCTACTTCATTGCTTATATTTTTTGAGAATATATTTTTAAAACCGGATTGACACAGTAATTCAGTGTAGCGTTCTGGTGTTTCCGTACTTCCTTTTCCAAAGGTTTTTATCAAATTTATTATTTGGAATAAAAATTTTAACTTAATAATCAAGTTAAAATTTTTATTGATCAGAACATCTGACAGAAGAATATATCCACCCGGCTTCAGCAATCTGTAGCATTCATCAAATAGCAATGCTTTGTTTTTTATCAAATGCGACGATTCCATAACCCATATTACATCGAAACTTTTATCCGCAAAACCGGTAGCAGTCATATCCGCAACCATGAAACGGACTTTATCTTTATATCTACTTCCCATAATCCTGCTATTTGCCAAATCAACACCTTTTTTGCTTATGGAAATACCTGTTATGTCTGAACCGAATTTATCATGGAGATAGATAGCGGGAGCACCGATACCGCATCCCGCATCTAAAATTTTTGTCTCCGGTCCCAGCTTGCAGAAAGAAGAAAGTTCATCAATGAGATTATCAGTAGCTCTATTCAGGTCATCTTCAGGTGTTTTGAAATATCCGAAATGAAAATTATCACCGAAAATATATTTCCAACCTTCAGTTATTGAATCGTAATGACGTCCAATATCGAAATATTTCTTCATCCTTACAGCCTGCATTTAACATATCTATAAAGTATGGACATCTTTTTGGACAAGGGAGTCTGGTCCCATGAATTTCTGATACTTCCTTTGATGTATCGGGGAAGCTCATCATAAACAACTTTACAATCAACAAGATTTACGCCCTTATTCGCCAACACCTTTCCCAGTGTCTCTTTTAAATTCATTTCGTCAGAAATACGGAAGTATTTTACTCCTAAAGAATTTGCCAAATGCTCTAAGCCGGGGTTATTCAAATTAACGGAAACATCTTTATTATACAACGTTTCCTGCAATCCCTTAATAAGCCCCAACGCGCCATCATTAAAGACAAAAACCGAAAGGTTAATCTTTTCCCTTATGGCAGTCAGGAGTTCAAATCCGCTGATTAAAAATCCCCCGTCACCACAAATACATACAACCTTTTTATCCGGCTTGGCCATTGCGGCGCCTATCGCAGCCGGAATACCAAAGCCCATTGCCTGATAGTCCGCCGGAGTCAAATAGGTTTGAGGATCGAACACTTCGAAATCGCTCAGGCTCCATAGTTGATGATATCCAACATCTGTGGAAATAATTGCGTCTCTCGGCAGACATCGTCTCAATTCCTGCAGAAATCTTGCCGGATGCAAAGAACCGTTGTTTTGTTTTTTTCCTATTTTGGCGGCATGCCCGGTTTTGAATTTTTTAATTTCCTCGATGGCTTTAACATTCACCGTTCGTTTTACACCGCTCAACGACTTATTCAGTTCTTTAAGGGCATTTTGGGCATCTGCCTGTACAGAAAACAAACTGGAATAATTTTTGTCCAGATTATCTTTTGCGGCATCTATATGGATCATGTTATTAAACTTCAGCCCCCAGCCTCCAGTCGCCATTTCAGAGAATTTTGTTCCAATTGCCAAAATCAAATCACAGTTTTTGAAAACACGATATGCTGCCGGAGAACCGGTCAGACCAAATCCATATCCGGTAGACAACTCATAATCTTCAGGAACAACTCCCCTGCCTGATATTGTTGTGGCAATGGGAGCGGAAAGTATTTTTGATATTTCCAGCAGTTCACCACCCGCGCCAACACACCCCCTTCCCGCATAAATTCCAACCTGCCGGGCCTCGCCGATATATTGTACAATTTTTGTGACAGCCTCTTTTGTAATACTCATTGGTGCAGGAAAAACTTCCGGCACCAGTTCTAATTCCTCTATTTCCTGATCCATTACCTGGCTTCCAATTTCAACAACAACCGGACCAGGTTCCTCCTTGCAGGAGAAATTATATGCCTCAAATAATTCGTTAATCTGAGAAATTGACGAAATCGCAACGGCCTTTTTTACAACAGGTTTTACGATCTCCAGTTGGGGAATATCGTGTATATAAAAACTTTGCCGGTTTTTTTTCGGATTAACTGTTATCACCAGCATGGCCGATGAATCAAGAAAAGCCTCCGCAATTCCTGTAAGCATATTGGTCAGACCGGGGCCGGGGATAGCAATACACACACCCGGCTTTCCCGATACCCGGTAATAACCATCGGCCATAAATGCCGCAGAAAGTTCATTTGTGACAAGAGTAGTATCGATGCCAACACAATGTATCTCATTATAAAGAGAAAGGGTTCTGGCTCCGGGAATACCCCATATATTATTTACACCTAATTTTTTTAAAATGAGAGCGACGGCCTTTGCTCCATCAATTTTCATTTTAAGCCTTCTTTTATTGCTGAGTATTTGATATTGGAAAGGCAAAATCTTTCCATTTCCCCATTTTTATAATACGCGCTCGGACATTTGCTCATCTCCGTCAAATCAACATTGTACAAATTCGGCCAACATTTCAGGACGATATTGAGCATTTTTTTCTGAACAACAAATCTGGGTAAATGCAAGAGATAAAGAGCAATCTCCGCTAATAAAAACGGTCCGTAAGCTTTAATCAGATAATAAAATAAATACAGGGATTTGAATGAACTATTGTTAATCCTGTCTAAATCAATACGTGAACCGGGTGAAGAATATTTATCCTCGCTTTCTTTTTTAATATTAAAAACAAAACTGCATAATTTGGATCCGAATTTATCCCGGAAACCTTTCGGCAAAAGCCATCTGAAATTTTCTAAAAATATCTGCATAAAGCAGAACTCCCGGAGGATATCCGCTTTGTTGATATGCAGCTCATCTGCAAACAATTTTATTAATTCAGACATGCAGATTTGCTCCGCATTAAGATGTTTCCCTATGGGAGCCAGAGTTCTGGTTCTAAGTTCGACGATAAAAGACCGGTGTTCAAAGCAAAATTTGACTAAAGGAAGAATTTGATCTTCATTAATATTTTTTGCCAATGTAGCGGAAAGCAAGGTGTCGATTTTTTCACGCCCGATATTTTCAAGAGCTTTCAACTTTGCCTCAAGATAATTTCCTCCGTTCATTTTTAGATATATTTCATCATTGAGACCATTAAAAGAAAAGAAAATGTTTTTTAACCCATGCGCCTTCAATTTCTTCACATATTCAAGAGACTCAAGTTTTATTCCATTTGTATTAAGGCTGGCTCTATTTCCCGCCATTTCCACCAATTCAAAAATGTCCTCTCTGCACGTTGGTTCCATTCCCATCATCACAACCTTGCAGTCGGGGTATTTCTCTAATAACTCGTTTACTTCTTCACGCTCAATCTCGGTGTGATTGCTATATTTCTCATAACAAACCTGACAGTTCAAATTGCATTTTGCAGATGCATACGTATGGATGGTCTGCATTTTTGCAGAAGGCTCACCGTTCGATCTTGTCAAAAGCAAATACAGGTTCTTATCCTTTTCAATTAACGCTTTATATTCCTTTCCGTGTTCATCTTTTTTCACCATATAAATGTTTTGGCCATCGGAAATAACTTTTGCATCGATAGCTTGCAAAGACAAAGGAGAAAGACTTTTGGTATATTTAAGGAGTTCTTCTGTCATCTTCAACTATTTAATCTTTGGCATTATTTTGATATTTTTTGATAAACTATTGTTCTTGATAGCGGAAAGTATAGGAAGAACTATCTTGTAAGTCAATTAAATATTGCCCTTTATTAATACCTGTTCGCCTTTTACAAGGTGCTATTGAAGAGATAAACATAAGAGGAAAGGTTTTTGCTTGACATAAACGGTTTTTTTTTCATACATCTACTGCACTTCGAAGAATCTAATTCAAACCGTTTTCCTGGTAAAAAGAGACATTATGAGCCATTTCAAAAAAGAGGGATTTTATGCATTTCTGAACAGGGCAATGCGTTTATCCAATCTCTCCTATCTTATTAAGAAACCTCGTCTCTTACTTAGGATTGCCAGGGTCGCTTTTTACTATACTGTTCTTAAGAAAGACGTTCCCTGGAATGCAAACCTTGCACTTATCAGTAATTGCAACCTTAATTGTCAACATTGTTTCGCGCACACATTTAATATTACGGCAGGGGGGGAAAACAAGAAAGAGCTATCCACGCCGGAGATCATCGCTGTTATCAAAGAAAGCCTTGATTTAGGAATATTTGATTTTGATCTTCAGGGTGGAGAACTTCTATTGCATCCTGATTTAGAAAAAATAATCAAGGCTATTGAGCCCCATCGCTCATTTATAAATATTGTTACCAACGGAACACTATTTAACGAAGACTGGGCAATCAGACTTAAGCGCTGGGGAGTTGACGTAATTGCGTTCAGTGTTGATAGTTACATTTCCGATGAGCATGATAGTTTTCGCAATCGGCAAGGCGTTTTCTCCAAATTGATGCAGGCCATTCAAATCGCCAGGGAATATAAATTTAAAATAACAATTTTAACAACGGTGACACACCAAAATTTGCATTCGGAGGGAGTAAAACGGCTGCACGATTTTTGTCTCAAAAATAATTTTATCCATTATCTTCTGATTGGAATCCCCGCCGGCAAGTGGTTGGGAAGAACCGATATCCTGATCAATAGTGATGATCATATTTATATGGAAGAGATGGCGAAAAAAACTAAAAATAAGATTCGCCGTGATCTTTCTCCTCGTTTTTTTCGTTCAGGCTGCCCGGCGGTGAAAGAGAGTTATTACATGACTCCTTATGGCGATATATTACCTTGTCCCTTTATTCACATCTCCCTGGGTAATATTAGAGACCATTTGCTGGAAGATATTCTTAAAAGGGCCTTAACGCTTAAAGAATTCAGAAATTATTGTCCTGTATGTCTTATCGGGCAGGATAAAGATTTTATCAAGAAATACGGCCAAAGGTTATTCACCTCTGTTGAGTCACCCATAGACAGTGATGAAATTCTGGAATTCAAAACACGTTTGCCTCGTCGTTCAAAGTCTTTAGCTCGTTGATGGTCTTATGGAAAGAAACAAGTTTATAGAATTAAATAGTCATCATAAAGAACTTGATAAATTTAGAGTTCATTATGATACCAGATGTATAATTTGTAACACCATGACCCCTTCTCAATTCATCGGCAGCGTTACCGAACATGAGTATTCTAACACCACATCTCTTGTTTTTCCTGTTTACCGTTGCCACATTTGTCAACTTACCTATCTTTATCCGCGTCCTGATGTTTCGGAATTGAAAACCATTTATCCTCCTGATTACTATTCATATAATTTCTCCATAAATAAATCCGAATCAAAATCAAATAAGTGGTCGCTTGTAAAATCAATCTGGTTTTGGATGAACTTGCGCACCTATCGTACCAGAATATTGCCGTTTGTTAGTCGTCCCACAGGAAGACCGCTAAGAATTCTAGATATCGGTTGCGGTGCGGGAGCTCAATTAGACAACATCAGAAAACTTTTTCCTGACAGTGAAACTCATGGTGTTGATATAAACAAAATCGCTATCGAAAAGGCTAAAGACAGCGGCCATAAAGTTTATTGCGGACGTTTTGAAGATATAGATTTTCCCAAAGGGTATTTTGATGTCGTGTACTCCATTCACGTAATAGAACACGTGGAACGCCCGGACATATTCATGCGGAAATGCCTGGATTTATTATCACCTCACGGTATAGTTCTGATTGAAACACCCAACACGGATTCACTGGATTATAGAATGCTCAAGAAGAGACATTGGGGTGGATATCACCCGCCCCGGCACTGGTACTTATTCAATATTGAAACATTCCGGCATTTATCCAAACAGCTTAATGCGGAAATAGTATCTTTTGTGCCTTACAACACCGCCGTATTTTGGAACTGGAGTTGCCATTCTCTTTGCAGAGCTGTCCTGGGTAAAAAAATGGCGGATAGATTATTTCCACCCATAACTATTTTTTACGGAGGAATTCATTCCTTCATCATCCTGAGTTTTTTTTCTGTTTTTGAAAAAATTCTATTGGGCTTGTTTAATAAAGCTAATTCGTTGAGAATTGTATTTAAAAGAAGATAATTGAATGTTACTAAAGGACCGGCCGTAATGAAAGCAAGCATTCTCCACCGCCCGATAAAGAAAGTGATCCTCATTTTCCCGCCGATGAACAATCCCCGCATTTACGCTAAACAGTGCTGCATGCCCATGGGCATCGCTTATCTGGGAGCGGTGCTGCGTGATCATTATGATGTTCGCCTACTTGACGCAGTGGTTGAAGGACACCATCTTGAGCGCGATATAACCCCCCAGATATTACAGTACGGCCTTGACACCGACATGATTATGGAACGAGTCCGCGAGTTCTCCCCTGATGTGGTCGGAATGAGTTGTCTATTTTCCCACCAGTTTTCCGTGGTGGCAGGGTTGGCGAAAAAAGTAAAGGACTGGAATCCTGAAGTTATTACCATCACCGGTGGCACACATCCGACTTTTTTACCCGAACGATGTTTGCGTGAAGAAGCGCTCGACTACATTGTGATGGGTGAAGCTGAGGAATCCCTTCCCGCGCTCCTCAAAGCAATTGAAACCGGTAGCGGTCATGGAGAAATCGATGGTCTTGCCTTTCGCACAAATGACGGCCAGGTAATCCACCCCAAGACCTCGTGGATCAAGGATCTTGACTCCCTGCCTTTTCCCGCGCGTGACCTTCTGCCGCTTCAAAAATATTTTGATATCAACATCCCCATTAATTTTTTCTCCAAGAGCCCGCTCAACATTTCATTCATCTCATCCCGCGGGTGCCCGTTCCGGTGCAATTTCTGCTCCAGTAGTATATATTGGGGCAGCCGCTATCGCGCCCGCTCACCGGAAAACGTACTGGCAGAACTAGAACACCTGAAGAACGTCTACGGTATCGAAGAGATAAAGTTCGAGGATGACAACCTCACCTTAGATACAAAAAGGGCAAAAGCCATCTTCCGTGGCATGATTGAGCGCAAGCTGAATCTTTCGTGGAACATGCCCAACGGGGTTATGGTGAAGACGCTGGCTGATCACGAGCTGGTCCGTCTGATGAAACAATCTGGTTGTTACGAGGTGATCCTCGCCTTCGAAAGCGGCGATCAATGGGTGTTGGACAACATCGTTAATAAACCGCTCGACCTCGAAGCCGCACGCGGAATCGTGCGCAACTTGAAGAGAGAAGGCATCGACACCCACTCCTGTTTCATCATCGGATTTCCAGGCGAAAAACTCGCGCAGATCAAGAATACTTTTGCTTATGCGCACTCACTTAACCTCGATAAAATGTTAGTCTTTTTCTTCAAACCCCTGCCGGGCACTCCGCTTTATAAGGAATGTCTGGAACGCGGACTGATCAATGCGGACCAGTGTGATGAGAACAGCTTCGTGTTTAGCGGCATTTCCGACCAGGATTGGACACCGGAAATATTGGAAAAGCTGTATCGTCACGAAGAATTGCGCTTTCTTTTCAGCCTCCTCTTCCGCAGGCCGGGGAAATTTTTCGGTAAGTACTTGCGACCGAGACTCCGGCCGAATCAGATTAGAACCATCTATTACTGGTTTGTGGACAGATTCGGCAAGTAGGCATCCTACGCAATGATGATGAATCGTTCAACGATCCTGTTTAGATTGACAATGCGACAATCGCACCCTGGCTTGCCTTGGGGCATAATATCCGTAGTTGACAGACATGGGCAATTTGCCTATGCTTCTTTCCCGAAAAAGAATTTTTTATCAAAATATTAAAAGCTTATCAGGAGAAAAATATGTCAAGACGTTTGGATGGTAAAAATGCAATTATAACCGGAGCGGGAAGCGGCATCGGCCGGGCGACTTCTCTGCTTTTTGCCCGTGCGGGCGCATGTCTGGTTATTGCCGATGTGAATGAAACCAACCTTAATCTGGTAAAAGATGAAATCGTCAAGATGGGTGGCAACGTTGTCGCACGTCAAACCGATGTTTCGTCGGAAGAAGAAATCAAAGCTCTGATCAATCTCGGACTGGACACCTTTACCAATATTGACATTCTGGTCAATAACGCCGGTATCGGCGGCGGACTGGATACTCTTGAGGATCAAAAATCAGAAGAATGGCATCAGGTGTTTGATATCAACGTTATGGGCCCTGTTTACGCCACCAAACATATCATAGCACACATGAAGCTACGCCGCCGCGGCTCTATTATCAATATCGCCTCGGTTGCCGGCCTTCTCTCCGGCGCGGGTGGCAATGCCTACAGCGCCAGCAAGGCAGCACTTATCAACTTCACCAGAACATCTGCCTGCGAAGTCGGTGCACACAATATTCGTATCAATGCAATCTGCCCGGGACTGATTGAGACCGGCATGACTCAGCCTTTTTTTGAATGGGCCCGTAGCACCGGTAAGGAAAATCAACTCGGCAAGTATTGCGAATTAAAGCGCGCCGCCCATCCTGAGGAAGTTGCCTGGGCCATACTTTTCCTGGCCAGCGATGAAGCAAGCTACATCACAGGCCAGGCTCTACCGGTGGATGGCGGCATTACTGCTTCAATGAGCGTTCCGGGCAGGAAGATTTAGAATGATAAAACAAACAAGAAGGGGGACGGCGAATTTCGCTGTCCCCCTTCTTTAATAACCAAATAACCGAAGAAACGGTGTCTGCGGTTCTCTAAAGAATCTACTTAAGTCTCTCCTGTAGATCTTCGAATTGTTTTTTGAGTCTTTCAGGCAGACGGTCGCCGAACTGAGCGAAGTGTTTCTCAATATCGGGAATTTCAGCTTTCCAGGCTTCCAGATCAACATGAAGCAGAGCTTTAATATCCTGCTCATCAATTTTAAGCCCCTTCAGATCCAGGCTGTCCAACGTCGGCAACAATCCAATTGGAGTTTTAACCGCTTCAGCTTTTCCTTCAATTCGTTCGCACATCCATTTCAACACGCGGCTGTTTTCTCCGAAACCGGGCCACAACCATCGGCCATCCGGACTCTTACGGAACCAGTTTACATAAAAAATTCTGGGCGCTTTATCTTTAAGCTTGTCACTCATATCGAACCAGTGCTGAAAATAATCGCCCATGTTATATCCGCAGAATGGCTGCATGGCAAAAGGATCACGTCTTAAGTTTCCCACCGCACCGATATTGGCCGCCGTGGTTTCCGATGAGGCAGTCGCACCTAAAAATACACCATGGTCGAAGCTATAGGCCTCATTAACCAAAGGAACAACACCGGCGCGACGTCCGCCGAAAACGAATATATCAATGGGCACGCCTTCCGGTTTTTCCCAATCAGGGCAGATAACAGGACACTGAGAAGCGGGCGCGGTAAAACGCGCATTGGCATGAGCCGCCACCTCTTTATTCTCCGAGGGCCAGTCACGCCCTTTCCAGTCAATGGCGTGCTTGGGAGGCTTGCCATCCATACCCTCCCACCAGATATCGCCCTTGTCGGTTAAAGCGCAATTGCTAAAGATAACATTTTTTTTGATTGATTCCATCGCCATGGGATTGGAATCATAAGACGTTCCAGGCGCCACACCGAAAAATCCTGCTTCAGGATTGATTGCATAGAGCCGGCCATCGGGACCGATTTTCATCCACGCGATGTCATCGCCGACGCATTCACATTTCCAGCCGTCAATGGTGGGCTGCAACATGGCCAGATTGGTTTTTCCGCATGCCGAAGGAAAGGCTCCGGTAATATGATACTGTTTACCTTCCGGGCTTGTCAGCCTCAGAATCAGCATATGTTCGGCCATCCAACCTTCGCGTTTGGCCATAGCCGAGGCAATACGCAAGGCCAGGCATTTCTTGCCCAGTAGAGCATTGCCGCCGTAACCGGAACCGTAGGACCAGATTAAATTCTCATCCGGAAAATGGCTGATATATTTTTTCTCTATGGGCGCGCATGGCCATGGAACATCTTTCTGTCCTTTTTCCAGAGGCGCGCCGATGGAATGCAGGCAGGGAATGAACTCACCTTTCTTTCCCAGCTTCTTAATAACTTTCTTCCCCACGCGGGTCATGATGTGCATGTTACAGACAACGTAGGGGCTGTCCGTAATTTCTATGCCGATTTTCGCAATCGGCGAGTCAATAGGCCCCATGGAAAAAGGAATCACGTACATCGTGCGTCCCTTCATGCACCCCTTGTAAAGAGACTTCATCGTCGCCTTTAATTCATCAGGCGCGACCCAGTTATTTGTGGGACCCGCCTCGCTCTGCAGAGGAGTACTGATATAGGTCCGGTTTTCTACTCTGGCCACATCGGAAGGATCGGAACGAAACAAAAAGCTGTTTTTTCTTTTCTTAAGTTTTATAGCCATGCCACTTGCAACCATCTGCGACATCAATTCATTATATTCCTTTTTAGATCCGTCACACCAATATACTTTATCGGGTGTGCACATTTGCTCAATTTCATTCACCCACTTTTTCAATTTTTCATTTTTTACAACCATTTCCATAAAATACCATTCCCTCTATTAATGAAATCCATTTTAGCTCTATATTGAATATCTTTCCAAAGCCGAACAATTATTTGCGAACCTTCGCTTTTGCCTTTGTTTTGGGCTTTGCTTTTGCCTTGGGTTTTGCTGCCACCTTTGCTTTTGCTTTTGGTTTCGCCACAGGAGGCTTGGGCGAACTCTTCTTCTCATTGACCACGGCCTGAGCAGCAGCCAGACGTGCAATCGGTATGCGATAGGGTGAACAACTAACGTAATTCATGCCTACGCTATGGCAAAACATAACGCTCGATGGCTCGCCGCCATGCTCGCCGCAAATGCCGACCTTTAAATCTTTACGTGTCTTGCGTCCCCTTTCAACACCAAGCTGTATCAACTGGCCAACGCCTATCTGATCAAGAATCTGGAAGGGATCAGCCGGAATAATTTTTTTCTCCAGATACTCGGGCACAAACGCACCGACATCGTCACGGCTGAAGCCGTAAGTCATTTGCGTAAGGTCGTTCGTTCCAAAGCTGAAGAATTCCGCCTCTTCAGCAATCCGGTCGGCCAGCAGCGCCGCCCGCGGAATTTCAATCATCGTGCCGACCATGTAAGGCATCTTTTTGAGTCCATATTTGGCGCATACTTCAGGATAAATCTTTTTGACCAGAGCCCCTTGATTCTTTAATTCGTTCACACCGCAGACAACCGGAATCATAATTTCGGGAAACGCTTTTTTGCCTTCTTTGATCAGCTCCGCCGCTGCTTCAAGAATGGCACGAATTTGCATTTCGCTCACTTCAGGATAGGTAATACCCAAGCGCACCCCGCGATGTCCCATCATCGGATTGGTCTCGTGCATTTTTTCTGCCCGGCTGTTGAGCTTGTCTATTGAAATATCCAGACTCTCAGCCAAACGCTGTCTTTCCTCCGGATTTTCCGGCACGAATTCATGCAGAGGCGGATCAAGAAGGCGAATGGTTACAGGTCTTCCGGCCATGACTTCCATTGTCTTTTTAATATCGCTTTTCACGAACGGGAATAAATCGTCCAGTGCCGCGCGACGCTGTTCTTCATTATCCGACAGAATCATCTTGCGCAGACAGAACAACGGTTTTTCGCTATTCTCACCGTAAAACATATGCTCGGTGCGGAACAGGCCGATTCCTTCAGCCCCGAACTGCATGGCTTTGGCCGCATCTTTAGGCGTTTCGGCGTTGGTGCGAATTTTCAGACGGCGTATAGAATCGCAAAGTTTCATAAAATCAGCAAAGTTCTGATCGTCTTCTGCGCCGCTGATCATCGGCAAAGCGCCAATGTAAGCGCGTCCTTTGGTTCCGTTGAGCGTAACAATTTCACCTTCGCGTACCGTTTTCCCGGCAACCGTCATTGTCCTTTGCTGCATATCAACATGTAAAGCGCCGGCACCGACGATACAACACTTGCCCCAACCGCGGGCAACCAGTGCCGCATGTGAGGTCATACCGCCACGTGCCGTAAGAATTCCCTGAGCCGCGCGCATGCCTTCCACATCTTCGGGATTGGTTTCTTCACGTACCAGGATTACCTTCTTACCTTCTTTCTTCAGATTGACCGCCTCTTCCGCTGTAAATACAACCTGTCCCACGGCTCCACCGGGACCGGCAGGTAGACCTTTTACCAGAAAATCTCCCGAAGCCTCGGCTTTCGGATCAACCATCGGATGAAGCATTTCATCAAGCTGAGCCGGTGTTACTCTGGATATTGCTTCCGCGGCACTGATCATCTTTTTTTTGTACATTTCCACAGCCATGCGTACGGCGGCGGGACCATTGCGCTTGCCAGTGCGGGTTTGCAGCATCCAGACGCGGCCGTCTTGAATTGTAAATTCCAAATCCTGCATGTCTCTGAAGTGAGCTTCCAGTTTATTGCGAATAGCCTTGATCTGAGCGTAGGCTTTGGGCATGGCCTTCTCCAAAGAGGGATGTCCTTCGGTATCGTCTACCTGGCGGGTTTCTTCATTTATCGGATTGGGAGTGCGGATTCCCGCAACAACGTCTTCACCTTGAGCATTGGGCAGCCATTCGCCGTAGAATTTATTCTCGCCGGTGGCCGGATTGCGGGTAAAGGCCACACCGGTAGCCGATGTATCGCCCATGTTGCCGAACACCATCGCCTGCACATTTACCGCAGTGCCCCACTCATCGGGTATTCCTTCAATACGGCGATAGGAAACCGCGCGCTTGCCATTCCAGCTTTTAAAGACCGCACCGATTGCACCCCATAACTGCTCCATAACGTCATCGGGGAAAGGTTTGCCAAGAACGGCTTGTACTTTGGCTTTGTAAATTTCAGCCAATTCGGCAAGATCTTTCTCTGTAAGATCAACGTCTGATTTAGCATTGCGGCGTGTTTTCATTGCCGCGAGTTCTCTCTCCAGCTGCTGACGAACACCCATGCCTTCTTCCGGTTCAATGCCTTCGGCTTTTTCCATAACAACATCCGAATACATCTGAATCAAACGGCGGTAGGAATCCCAGACAAAGCGGGGATTTTTTGTTTTTTCAATCATGCCGGTAATCGTTTTCGATGTAAGACCGATATTCAGCACCGTCTCCATCATGCCGGGCATGCTGCTGCGCGCTCCGGAGCGAGCTGAACAAAGCAGAGGATTTTTCGGGTCACCGAACTTCATTCCCGAATCCTTTTCCATCTTCTGCAGAGCTTTTGCAACCTGTTCTTTTAATTCCTGAGGATAACGGCCTTTATTCGCATAGAAGGCCGTGCATACTTCCGTTGTAATGGTAAAACCCGGAGGAATAGGAATGTTAAGATGCGCCATTTCCGCAAGTCCAACGCCCTTGCCTCCCAAAAGATTTTTGCTTTTTCCATATCCTTCCGAAAAAGAGTATACATATTTTGCCATAACTTCGCTTTTCAACCTCCTTGGTTATAATAGGTAATTTTATGCCGCTATATCGGCATAAGACCATGCTTATTGTCAAGATAAAATTGCATAAATGTCATCAAAGACAGAGCTCATTAAATAATTAATTATTTCAATATATTCCATCAGTTTTTCAGAACACAAACCGCGATTATTCCGATATAAAACTTGATGTTATTTTTTATAATTTCAGACAGGGAAACTGGCAGGATAATTATTTATAAAGGGATTCGATATGTTATTTATAATGTATTACTATATAAACGAGGTAAATCTTCCTTAGTTAAACGAAATGGTCGCGGCTTAAATCCCAAATCGCGACTCGCTTCTTCATGACTAAAAACGAGATCCTGATTCATTCTTTCAGCCATAGCGGCCGACCAATGGCGAAAAGGAGGAAACATTCGCAAGAACATTACTGCAACCCGGAAAAGCCAGAGAGGAAAAGTCACAAATCGCGGCTTTTTATTAAGGGCCACGAAAATACGACAGACCATTTCCCTGTAGCTAATTGTCTCTCCTCCGGATACGTTATAACTACTATTAATTGCAGCCTTTGAACTCAGAGCGGTAACACAGCACGCAGCGACATCCTTTGCGTGCACCGGCTGTCGCAGCCCGTATGCTGCTCCTAACACGGGGTAAAAAGAAAAACGCAGGATAAAGGAAGCAATCGCACTGACATTCTTATCTCGCCCCAGACCGTAAACCAGGGTTGGTCTCAATATTGTAAAAGTTAATTTTTCTTTTTTTGCCCAAGACTTCAAACGCTCCTCATTTTCAGCAAGAGTTTGCGCCAATATTTTTTCGTCCTGATCTGAGGATTCGCTCTTGGTAAACCTGCTTGTGGATGAAACAGCCACAATATGTTTGGCGCCATAGGTCAAAAGCATCGAAAAGTATTCCGACAAGACAGAAATAGGAGCAAGGCTAATCCACAAATTTATTTGTTCTTTTCTTTGATCAAAATAACCGACTTCGGTTGATTTGAAACTGGCAAGTAATCGCCAGACAACAGAATTATCTTCCACAGCTTTTATTTGACTTTCCCGATGCGAAAACGCCACAACATCCCAACCTTCCTCAACCAACAAGGACAGTAGATAGTCCCCGACGATACTTGTTGCGCCGATAACTCCAACACGTTCTTTATAACCAATCATGTGTCAGCCTTTGTCCGATAAGGCGAATGCTGTAGGAAACAGCCATTGCGCCGAATCTTAACCATACTCCCACTGCCACGATCCACATTAAGATACCGGGATACTGATGGCGGAAAAATTTACCATAGAAGCGCATCATACCTTTGTGTTTATGCCATTCCACAAAAATCGGGCGTGCTTTACTGCATGTTCCTTTGTGATGAACTACATGGGCATCGGGAACAAACATTATTTTCCAACCCCGCTGTCGAAAGCGCATGCACCAATCCAGATCTTCACAGTGTAAAAAATATCCCTCATCCAAAAGGCCGACATCTTTCAACACTGCACGATTCACCAGCATACAGGAACCGGAAATAGCTTCAACCTCAACAGGGTCACCCGGTAAAGGCTGCTGATGAAGCAGGAAATCCGAGAAAAGTCGGGGATAGCGTTTGCGAAAGCTAAAAAGGCCAAATGCGCGAATGAAAGACCTCCATGGTGTGGGCACAGCACGTCGCCCCCCTGGTTGTTCTGTACCATCAGGATTGAGGACCAGCGGCCCGGCCATTCCAGTTTGCTGTGATGATTTCATGCCGATCAGTAATTTCTCCAGAGCACCTTTATCAAGGAGACAATCCGGATTCAGAAAAAGCAAATAATCATTTTCCCCGGCAGCAACAACACCTATATTACAGGCCTTGGCAAAACCCATATTTTTATTATTACGAATACATATCAGGTCTGATCGTGAAAACGCCATTCTCTCAATGGCCTCCATACTGTGATCTGTGGAGCCATTATCAACGACGATCACCTGAGCAACAGGTGCTGAGCCCAAAAGCGAATTTACAGTTTCATTTAATATAGTACCTGCATTATAGTTAACAATAATAGCGGATACTTTCGGCATTTAGAAAGACCTCCGCCGGAATTGTGATAAGCGAGGCAAAAAGCTTTTATTTAAAATCTTCCAAATTTCAGCTATGGAAGCGGTTCGGTTTCTTTGAATATCACGTCTCTTTTGCCACATACGAGAAATACCACAGAGCGCATCCCATTTTGCCTTCAGGATTACTACAACTTGTCCACGTAAAGAAAACCAGATAATAGTCACAAGATTGATCAAAATATGCGCAGGAAGCAGAGACCAGAAAAGCGCATCAGGCATATTTTTCACATATGCCCATACCATATTTCTGTGACCATGATAAACAACAAAATCACTATGTCGGTTTCCTGTAGTTGCCGCCCCAACATGATAGGCAACGGCATCCGGCACCAGCAAACAACGATGACCAGCCAAACGCAACCGGAAACCCAGATCGACATCTTCAAAATAGCAAAAGAAATCTTCATCAAATCCGTCCATCAATTCAAAGACATCTCGCCGATAAAGCGCCGCCGCCGCACAGGCGGAAAATATTTCAAGAGGTTTATTTATATCATGCGGTATGGGCTGATAATTACCTTTTCGCCACGCCCATCCAGATACATGCATCGTGTCTCCATCTCCATCGAGAATTTCACGATTTACAGACTGGACAAGACGAGATGCAAAAAATGAATATTCAGGATGTGCAATTGCAGCGGAGAGCATTTTACTTAACCAATCTGGTTCCAGATACGCATCCGGGTTTATCAGTGCTATCCATTCATATCCTTTTGTTTTTTGAAAGAGCAGATTGTTCCCTGCTGCAAAACCAATATTTTTTTCGCTTTTGTAGAATTGTACGGCAGGAAATCTGCTGCAATAACTTTCCGCTATAGGATCATCATTGCCATTATTCAAAACAAATATTTCAGGTTTTATAGATTCTTGTTTAGCAATGCACTCCAGACAACGCAGGAGCATAGGTGATGATTTCCAATTCACTATCAGAATAGCAACATTTGTTTTCACGAAAGAAACCCGCTAATTAAAAAAATATTCCATGCTGTTGTCAAATGCTCAATAATTGTCACACGGTAATTAGCGTCATTGTTGCCGGTTAATTCTTTTACCGGTGCCAGTAGAATTTTTTGTGCGCCTTTCATCCGGCTCGATTGAGAAAGTCCAAGAATATTTGCTGGGCTATTGTACTTTATGAAATGCCGATTATAATATTTGTTTTCTCATTGAATTATACCAATCCATGTTTCAATCAAATATCCGCATTCCTGCTCGGTTATTTTATCGCATAAAACGTTAGCTAATCCATAAAACGGAAGCGGATAATCTGCACTATCGCCGATACCGCATCCTTCCAACCAATTTTTTTGCCTTCCTCGTATGTGCGCCCGGCATAAGAAATACCCGTCTCATAAACACGCACCCTCTTTCCATTGAGGCGCATGCGGGCAATCTTGGCAGTAATCTCCGGTTCAACTCCAAACCGTGGACTTTTGATTTTGATTTGATCGACAACTTCACGCACAAAAACTTTGTAGCATACTTCCATGTCTGTAAGATTCAAATTAGTCAGCATGTTGGAAAGAAGATTTAGCGCATTATTCGCAACCTGATGCCAGAAATACATCACACGATGCGGCTCGCCAATAAATCGGCTCCCGAACACAACATCTGCTTTCCCTACCAGGATAGGATGCAATAATTTAGGATAATCCGCCGGATCGTATTCGAAATCGGCATCCTGGATAATAACAATGTCTCCTGTTACTTTGGCAAATCCGTCCCTTAGAGCCGCGCCTTTGCCTTCGTTTACCGCTTTATTAATTAATTGAATTTTCGTTGACGGAAATTTACCCGGCAAGGATCGCATGATATCCCAGGTAGCATCTTGAGAGGCGTCGTTAATCAGAACCAATTCCCGTTCCAAACCGCAAGGAAGTGGTTGCGCAATAACTTTGTTGATAACGGACTCAAGATATCTTTCTTCGTTGTAAACCGGTATTACGATTGACAACATTTTGAATGTGCATTTTTCCATAGGGCTGATCACTTTTGTAACATTCGGCTTAAACTTATCATAACAGAAGATTAATTAAATTTATCTTCTGTTATACGACCGTGATCCATCGTCAAAACACGATTGCAAATTTTTTTTATTTGCTCGGCATCATGAGACGCCAAAACAAGTATCGAAGATTTTTTTATAAACTCCAGCAATCTTTTTTCCGCTTTCTTGCTGAAGTCGGCATCACCGACGGAAAGCCATTCATCCATAAGAACAATATCAGACGGAAATGTCGTACAGATGGAAAAAGCCAGACGCAGAGACATTCCGGTGGAGTATGTTCTCATTGGCATTCTTATATATTCACCCAGTTCGGAGAATTCGATGATATCGTCAATATGTTTCTTAACCTCGGATTTTCCTATACCCATAAGAACACAACGCATAAAAATATTTTCATAACCGGTAAACTCATTATCCATGCCCAAAGAAAGGTCCAGCAACGAAACGATCGACCCACTAACTTCCATAGTGCCGCTGGCGGGAGCGTAAACACCGGCGATTGCGCGCAGGAGCGTGGATTTTCCCGCTCCGTTATGCCCCACCAGACCTACCCGCTCACCCTCACTAAACGAAAAGGAAATGTTGTCAATGGCACAAACACTTATTCCATGAGCATCGTTGGCTATTTTTCCTCCTGTCGCCGCGCGAACAACAGCTTTCTTGAGAGAACGACTTGATGAGTCAAAGATGGGATAATATATGGTCAGACTTTTCGCTTTTATTGAAGTCATGATGTTACCTACAGCCAGTAAGCTACTCTGTTACGAAATCGTTTTATAAAAAAGAAAGTTATTGCTGCCGCTAAAACTATATATATTAAAAGACTAATCCAGTGATACAGATCCGGGGTCTTCCCCAATAAGGGAGAACGTACTAACTCAATTATGTGAAAAAAGGGATTGAAGTCGGTAATCCACGATTGTTTAGAGGCAAGAGATTTTTTCATCCAGAAAATAGGAGTAAAAAAATAAATGAGTTGCAGGAATACCGCCACAATCTGGGTTATATCACGGAATCTTGTGCAAATAATTCCGAGAATCATGGAGAGAAGAAAAAGCAAAATGAGAATAAGTATAATCGCCGGTATAATTAAAAGATATTCCCATGAAAATCCGTTTCCGGCAATAACTAGTACTATAATGATAATGAGAAAATTATGAAGAAATAATATTATATTATACCACAATTTTCTCAAAACATGAACCGACAGCGGAAGAGATACTTGTTTAATGATGGACTGAGACTGAACAAACATAGTGCAGGCATCAGTTAGTTGCGCGGCAAGCAGAAGCCATATTATCTGCCCGATGGCGAAATATGGCAGAAATTCACTGAAGGAAGACTTGAATATTGTCGAAAACATCAGCCCGATACTGCCAACCATAATCCCCGTGCTGATAGTTATCCAGAATGGTCCTATCAGTGACCGGCGATACCTTTGTTTGATATCATACCATCCCAGCAATGACCACATATGAAAATATCTGGCTATAGCGTTTAGTTCGTCAATCATTTCTTTGGGGAAGATTTTCATTTTATCTGCAGTATTCTTTCCATTTAATGTTTTTCAAACATAATTTCATTAAACATTTTTCCCAGGGCATCTTGTACTTTAGCAACAGCCAAATTGTCAAGGCACTTGCTTTGACCGCTTCCATCGCATCCTTTTTTACGACAGGGTGAACAATCCATGTCCGGCAGGACAACCTGATTTGTTTCTCCCGGTGGTGACCAATCGCGCCAATCGGACGGACCGTAGATAGTCAAGGTCGGCGTACCGACTGCCGCAGCAATATGAGGTGCAGCGCTATCCACTCCAATGTGCAGTTTGCTCTCTTGTAAAAGACCGGCCATTTCCTGCAACGTTGTTTGCCCCGCAAGATTATATGCTGAAGATAAATCAGCAACTGTTAATTCATCAGCCCTTTTCCTTTCTTCACCCGACCCCAGGATCAGGACCGGCATTTTATATTTTTGCCAAACAAAAGATATGATTTGCCGCCATTTATCAATTCCCCATTCCTTGTAAGACCAGCGTGAAAACGGATTGATTGTGACATAACCGTTTTCAGATTTAATATTTTCTGTCTTCAATAATGTTATCACTTTATTTTTGGTTTCCGTAGAAACAAAGATTTGAGGAATGGAAGTGGTTTCTTGTATCCCAAAACTTCTAATAATTTTTAGAGATTGCTCGGCGGCTCCGAAAATTCTTTCTTTCGCCTCAGGCGGGTTGGCAAGATGTGTAAACATTCTATTACGCCAGTTAATTCCCTTATAATAAAGAGCGGCTCGCATTTTTGCTCCGCTTAATAAAGAAATATAAGCTCCGCGATCATCAGCGCGCAGATCAAAGAGCAAATCAAATTTTTCCCGGCGTATTGATTTTAATAATTGCAATCCTTTGAATACACTTCGCTGGTCGACTTGAAATACCTTACCGATACGGGAATCGTCCAAAAGCAAATCCCCGTTGGGCCTTCTGGTTAAAACAGAAACTTCAGCCTGCGGAAAAGCATTTTTAACAGCCCCAAACGCGGGGATCGCCCACACGACATCTCCTATATCGCCTAATTGGATAATTAATATTTTTCTGATGGGAATATTTATTTTATGCTGAGCGGAAATAATCATTTTTATTTAAGCTATTTTTAAAAAAGAAGCGCTCAAAGAACAGTTTTGTTGTCCTGTGGAATATATTCGGGTACAATTTCCCTGAGTTTTTTCTTAATGGTCCCCGCATTGTGGTCCAGGGAATATTTTACCAATTCTTCAATATCTTCATCAAGTTTTTGTTTCATATTAAGTATTTGATTTAATCCATTAGCGTGATCATTGGAGCGTAGCACCATAATTTTTTCATGTCCGGTCGACAAAATATCCTCTCCTTCCGTAATGAGTTCTTCGTATAGTTTTTCTCCATCACGTAAACCGGTATAACTGATTTTAATATCAGTATCAGGCTCTTTTCCGGAAAGACGAATCAGATCTCTTGCCATATCTGCTATCTTAACAGGAGTCCCCATTTTTAAAATAAATATTTCTCCACCTCGCCCCATAGCTGCAGCCTGCAAGACCAGTTGTGTCGACTCTGGAATGGTCATAAAATAGCGGTTTACCTCCGGATGAGTGACTGTAACAGGTCCCCCCTTCTCTATTTGCCGCCGGAAAACCGGAATCACAGAACCGGAGGAGCCAATAACATTACCGAATCTTACCGCCATCAGCAGCGTGTTTTTACCCTGTAAAGACTGCATGATCAATTCGGTCACCCGTTTGCTTACCCCCATAACATTAATAGGACGGACAGCCTTGTCCGTTGATACCAATACGAATCGCTCCACATGATATTTAACCGACATTTCCATGACTATACGACTGCCGATGATATTATTGAATACCGCCTCCCAGGGATTTCTTTCCAGCATCGGGACATGCTTATAAGCTGCGGCATGGAAGACAATCTGCGGTTTGTATTTTTTAAAGATATCCTCCATGAGAAGTTCATTTTGCACATGCCCCAGAATTGCTTCGCATTTGTGAAAATTGTTTTCATTTTGCAGCTCCATCTGAATATTGAAGAGATTCATTTCGCTGGCATCAAGCAAGACCAGATAATTCGGTTGATATTTTATCACTTGCCGGCACAGTTCAGAGCCGATGGAACCGCCACAACCGGTAATTAAAACAGTTCTGCCGTTCAGATATCCGCTAATGCCCGTGTTATCCAATTTCACCGGCGGTCTTCCCAGCAGATCCTCATAACTTATATCGCGTAGAACTTTAATACTAACCCGGCCGTCGATAAGCTCACCCATTCCCGGCAGTATTTTATAAGAAACATCACAGTCCTTGCAGGTTTCCACTATATTTCTTATCTGGTCGCCTTTGGCCGATGGAATGGCAATAAGTATTTCTTTAACATCTTCTTTTTCCAGAATAGAGGTAATCTTTTCCAGATTTCCCAGCACAGGTACTCCATGAATCGATCTTCCTTTTTTTTGAGGATCCTCGTCAATAAAACCGACTACCTTATAATGCAATTGATTGTTCTCGAAAATTTCCCGTAATATTTTTTCACCGGCATCGCCCGCTCCAATTATCAATACGTTCTTATAAGTTACCTTCGGAAACAGTTCTTCTTTAATTCTCGGATTGGCAAATCCTGAATAGTAAGAACGAATAGCTATTAGTTTTCCGCCGACTAATAGAAAAGTGAAAACACCGTCCATAAAATAAATGGATCGGGAATATCCTTTAAAACCGCTTATATACAAAATTATCGCAAGAATTAATAAAGTGGATAACAGGCAAGCTCTCGCTAAAAGCCAGAAATCCCTGATGCTGGTATAACGCCACATTCCTCGATAAACACCGGAAAAAACAAAAACGATAATCTTCAGAGGAATAATCCAGAGAAGAACCATTTTTATCTGCTGCATGTAAAATGGACTAAGTAAAAATTCAAAGCGAAACAAGTATGAGATAACAATGGATAACGTAAATATTAATACATCGCTGAAAATCATTAAATACATTTTGGGGTTTTTTATCGGGAAATACATATTAATGCACCACACCTTCCTTTTTAATAACTTTAAAAAATGTATTCCACAAGATTTTCAAGTCAAAGAAGAAAGATTGATTTCTCAGATAATATTCATCATATTCCACCTTAACGGGAATTGGAAGATCGTCCCGGCCATTGACTTGCGCCCATCCTGTTATCCCGGGAATTAATTTGTGAACACCTTTTTTCGTCCGCAAGGCAATCAAATCCTCTTGGTTGAACAACGCCGGACGTGGACCGACAAAACTCATATCCCCTTTAAGCACACTCCAGAACTGAGGCAACTCATCAAGACTTGTTGTGCGCAGAAATGATCCGAATGATGTCAGATAATTTTCAACATTTTGCATAAGATGAGTTGCAACTACCGGAGAATCTTTACGCATTGTACGAAACTTCGGCATGATAAAATTTTTGTTGTCTTTACCGACTCGCTCTGACCAGTAAATAATCGGGCCGGGTGATGTGATTTTTACCAGAATGGCTATTAAAACAATGGGCACTGCCATTATAACTAATAAGATCAATGCTGAGGTGAAATCAAAAAAACGCTTCATCTATTGTGAAACTCCAATTTAATGAGTCCCAAGTTCCAGAAGCGAAGCGCGCTGAAACTTGCTGGACGAATTATCCCAGGAGCGAAGCGACGAGGGATTATCCCATGTGCAAATTAAAGTGATGCTATATAATGCCGCGAAATGTTTCCAAAGCTTGCTTTATGTTTTATACCCGTGGTTCCCATATTATTTCAACCGGTACCATAATTGACCGGTGATTTCTTTCAAGGCAAGAGAAGTTTTATAAAGTTCTTCTGATTGCGGCATGTATTTAATAACGACGTTTTTCCCGGGCGATGAATATAAATAATGAGCAGGTAGCGGCACTACATTAGTAAAATATTTTTTGAATTCGCTTTCGCTCCTCTTCATATGGAAAGCCGATGTAACAAGGCCGATATTAATTTTTCTATCGCCAAACATTTTATTTACTTCACTCGCATTTTCCGAGGTATTTTTTGAATTGGGTTCGATTCTTATTTTTTCGTTGGGAACACCCAAAGATTGCGCTAATTTCGCCATTGCTTGAGCTTCCGATACTTTTCCCTCTCCTTTGCCGACACAAACAAAAAACCGGGTACCGGTTTTATTATAAACCACGACAGCGTGAAGCACACGAAGAGATTCTATTCCTGAATTAAAAGTAGTTTTTAAGGCGTGAATATCTTTCGTGCCACCACCTAAAACGATAATGGCATCAATATTTTTACTGCCGACATTCTGATTATTAATATAATCTTTTTCTAAATAGTAACAAAGATAATTGGCCACAGGAGCGATGCTGGCGCCATAAATAAGAACAATAGACAGCAACAAAATCAATGCGCTGTTCTTCTTTTTGCAGTTAAGTAGAAAAAGAATGAAAGATATCAATATCAAAACAAACACAATAAAAAGAGGATCAAGAAATACTTTAAAAACAGCATAAACTTCTTCCATTAATTTATTCGCCTCCCAAGTTTAATGTATTTTAATTTAAGCTAATACCAATCCGCTTTCTTTGACTGACTTTGTTGGCATCGTCATTCTTTGAAATCGAAATGGTATAAATATTCTTCTATGGCTGTATATACAATTTTCACAGCTCCGCCCTCTCAGTTACATTAACTGAAGGGTTATAACCTATCGAAGAAACTACTGATTAGTACTAAAATCATGCCATACTGTCAATGGATTAGTGCGTTTGTTTTTGTTATGCTGGTAATTAATTTTTCTGAAAATGCCAAAAGATTAACTTGGAATACATGATCAATTTATATCGCAACTTTTTGTTCAGGCCTAAAGTCAAAACAACAAAAATAAAATTGGAAACTCCATTAGCCAATAACCGCAAAAAAATTATGCCGGTGGCTAAATAACAATAAAGAAGATTGTGCCATTTTCTTAAAAATTGATAACGTGAACGATAAAACTCGATGCGTGAGTTTATATTGTGTCCAATACTTTGCCCCTGTAAATGATAAATAAGGGCATCCGGCACCTGATAAATTTTCCAGCCTTTAAGGCGCATTGTGTAAGCCAAATCGGTTTCTTCAAAAAAGAAGAAGTACCGTTCGTCAAAAAAACCTGCCTCATCCAATGCTTTTTTCCTGATCATCATGCAGGCGCCAATTGCTGAATCAACTTCAATAGGGGATGTGTGTTTGTATCTTTTACTTGGAAACCAGCCGGGAAACAGGAATTCCAAAAGTGAAGTATTGGCGGCAAGCGTAAGCAAACTGGGGAATGAAGCAACGGAGTTTTGTTTGCTACCGTCGGCATTCAACAACTGACCGCAGACAATTGCAGCCTTTTCATTAACCTCACAAAAATTCCATATTTTTTTAACTGCCTCAGATGTTAATACAGTATCCGTATTCAACAAAAGTGCGTATTTACCTTTCATCTCCGCAAATGCCTGATTATTTGCCGCTCCAAATCCTTTATTTTCTTTATTGATTATTCTGATAACGGAAGTAAATTCTCTCTCCAACATCTCGATAGAACCATCGGCGGACGCGTTATCAACGACGATGACCTCAAAATTCAGATCATGTATAGTTTGATATATTGATTTAAGACAATTTTTCAGGAGATCTTTTGTGTTCCAGTTGACAATAATTATTGATATATCAATCTTATTATCCGAATGATTACCATAGCGTTTATTCATTTCCTACCTACCGCCACGGTTTATTTTTACAAGTTCGCTCAATTTTGCGTATTTAAAAAATTTATTAACTGCATCGGTCACTGCAAGAGTAAGCCCCTGTCTGCCATCCAAAATACCCAACCTTAAAAAATAATCCTGATTAAAGGTAAATAACGCGCGCATAAAAGCTGAAAATACTGACGAATGCTTCCCACCTTTGAAAGCTTCCTGGGCTCCCAGCGTCGAATATTTGTCAATCTTCTGAATTATCTTACTTAAACTGCTTTCCGTATAATGTTCAATGGGAACATTAAGTTCTCCTACAATACCAATTACTTCCACGGCCTCATGGACTTGAGCAGAAGTCATTCTACCTTTTTCTTTTCGAAAAAGCCGGATAATGCGATCAGGCCACCAACCGGCATGTTTAATCCATCGTCCTTGAAAATAGTTTTTCCGGGGGAAACTGAAACCTGCTTCCTCTACATCAGGATCAATGACAATTTGTTTTATTATATCCGCTGTTTCAGAAGGGATCCGTTCGTCGGCATCAAGAACTAAAATCCAGGGCAAACGGCACTTTTCGATTGCCAATTGTTTCTGCCGGCCGAAACCGTGCCACCCTTCAGGATAGATTTCACAACCGAATTCAGCAGCAAGTTCCAGTGTCCTATCGGTGCTTCCGGAGTCAACAACAACAATCTGGTCTGCAAAAGAAATGCTCTGCAGACAGGAACGAATATTCTCTTCTTCATTCTTCGTTATTATAGCTATGGAAAGAGGAATTTTTTCCAAATATTTCTCCTCGGAAAACAGTTTTATTTATCATTCCTTCAGGCAGTAATCTATAATTTATTTGACTATTTGACTGCTATAACATAAGCACAAATATGGAAATGGTGCAAATCATAAAAATGCTTGATGCGATCATTTTTTATATCAGGCAGTAAAAGCACTGCGCTCTGAACTGAAATTAACATACTATAAAAATAAATTTAAAACTGACTCATTAAAAAATGAATTTTATTTATTATTATAGTCTAACGGATTAGATTATATGATTTCTCAAAAGGACGGCAAACCAATCATCAGCCATCTTGTAATTCTCGTCTTTTCTGCCTTGGCAATCCGTGTTTTTTCTTTTACCCACACTATGATGATGAATCTGGATGGTCCTATTTACATCCATCAGGCCAGAGCCCTCTATTATGGTCTATGGGAGAACATCAATAACTGCTCCGGGGTGGACTGGCTTACACTATATTCCATCCTTATTGCCGCGGTTTATCCAATTGCCGGTGACTGGATGCATGGGGCAATGGCCGTCAACCTCATTTTCGGAACATTGATGATTATTCCGCTCTATCTTTTCCTGCGTCGTTTCCTCGATGAGAAAACGAGCTTCCTTACGACCTTTATTTTTGTAATGCTTCCTGTGTTCGTTGATCAGAGTGTCAATGTTATACGTGATCCATCTTCGTGGTTTTTTGCTGTTCTGGGATTATACCTTCTGGTCTATGATGATGAAAGAGACACTCCTTTCTTTCTTATCCTCAGCAGTCTTTCCTTTATAATGGCAACGGCAACACGTATCGAAAACATCGCTTTTATAATAGGCGGTTGTATTTATATTTTCATGGTTTTCAAAAATCGCAAATTAAAAGCCTTGTTTCTCTTTCTTTCACCGATTATTTTGGCGGTTTCATTATTTATAGTAATCCAACTAATCCGCCACCCGGGTAGTTTTTACTGGTATCGATTTCACGAGATTCCTTTGTCCATCATTAATTTATTTGATAATTATCGCCATCTGGAGATAAACCTAACGCCACTTGTTCTCAATCCTCCTCCAGGCATTCCCATTGAATTCATGAGATATTCAAGGACACTAATCTGGTTTATCGCTTTGGGTGTTGTCCTGCAAAGCGCCATGGAAGCCTTCTTTTATCCTTTTTTCCTTCTCCTGCTTCTGGGTCTTACAGGGTTAAAGAACAGAATGCGAACAGACCGGCGAATTTTATCACTGGTGATCATTGCAGCCATCAGTGCAGTTGTTTTGTATATTTACTGCCTGAATATATGGTCCATGGAAAACCGGAGATTGATAATGGTTATCCTTCCTTCCGCAGTCTTTATGGGTTTCGGTGTGGAAAAGCTGATTAACTGGCTGCATAAAAAATTCGGTTTATCTGATTCCATAGGAGTTATTGTGCTTTGCCTGCTTGTACTTATATTGACGCTGCCCAAAGATCTAAAAGTCCGGGAAGCAGATAAACTGGTTTATAAAGAAATTGGCGAGACAATTGCCCGTCTGGATGGTGGTTCCGGCGTCATCGAAATGATCACACTCGGAAATGCTTTGCGTTGGAACGATTACTATGCAAATCTCCATGTTCAGGGAGCGCCGTGTCCGGAAAAATACAGCGGCTGGCAAGATAAAAGCATTATCGGTAGCAGCTATGACGATTTTATTCACAATATGCGGATGCGAAATATCCGTTATATTGTATGGGAAGAGAAAAATTGGCCCAGGAAAAAGTTTGCTTTTTTACAATCTTTACGGCCAACGGATTTAATAAAATTGAAAGAATGGAGTCATCAGGACACGGGAAGGATAATACTTTACGAAGTCCTGTATCAGAAAAAAACCGATACAGATTCGCATTATCCTTTGGAAGTTGAATGATGTTACGCTATCTACAAGCAAACATTTGAAGAAAAAAAGGACGACAAAAGAAAAATGATTAACATCTTAATCGGAATCCCTGTTCTGAATAATATAGAAATCACCAGAGCATGCTTGCAGCATCTTTATCGAAACACTGAAACGAGCAAATTGGATCTGAACGTTTCTGTTTTGATTATCGATAACGGATCAGAAATTGACATTGAACGTATTCTGAGAAGTGAATTTAAAGAAAAAGCTTTCCCGATTTATTTTTTAAGAAATCCTCAAAATGCAGGTGTAGCTGTTGCGTGGAATCAGATATTAAAGTTTTCTCCGGAGCAAAGAAAAGAGAATTGTTTCTGCTACAATTATTATGTCATATCTAATAATGATGCCCTTTTCGGCGTGGATTGGTTACAGCCGCTTGTAGAAGCAATGGAAAACGACAAAGCTATCGGCTGGATTTCCGCCATGGAAAACGGTTCTCCTGTTCTAAGTGAATTAATTGAAGCTCATTCGTTATCAAAAAAATATCGGGTCGATCCCAAGAAACCATATACGACCCAAGTCATTAACAAAGGGCTGGATTTGATCTATGAGAAATGGGGTGGTTACGAAGCTTTTTGCCGGCTTGTAAAGGGCAAACCTCTGCCTCTTTTTGTTCCTTTTAAAAAAGAAGGACGATCTGCGGTTTGCTTTATGGTCAGACCGGCTATGGTAGAACAAATTGGGTTTTTTGATGAGGGCTTCGCCCCCATCGGAATCTCAGAAGATCTGGAATATTTTCTGAGAATAGAACGTATATTGATGCCGCTCTGGCTGACTGTTGACAGATATCCTGAAGAAGCAAAATGGAAAAACGGCTTCTGCAGCAAGAGCATTGTTCATCACAACTGGTGCAGTACCCATCAGGGACCAAAGTTTGACGGCCGGAAATGGGACAAGATGAGAGAAAAGAACTGGCAAGCTAAGTTCGGCAAGTCGAAAAAGTACTACACGGCATTATTACCGTAAACAGACTATGATAGTTTTGCTCTCTTCATGAAGGAATTCCATAATGAAAAAAATCGCGTTTGCCATGGAAAAATTCAGCCGGTATGCCGGAGGAGCGGAATCATACGCAGTTTCTCTGGCAATCACACTTATAAAAAACGACTGGGAAGTACATTTGTTCGGTGAAGGATGGGATGGCGAACCAAAAGAAGCTCATTTTCACGAAATATCCATACCGAAATTTCTTCCGGCCTGGATAAAACTGCTGTTATTTGCACAAAAGCACAAAAAGATGATTAAACAACAGAGTTTTGATGTTGTAATGGGCTTCGGTAATACAATCTACATGAATGTTTATCAGAGCCACGGCGGAGTTCACCAACTGTCGACCGCCAGAAAAGTTTATGCGGAAAAGAATCCCTTGTTCCGCATTATAAAACGAATTCTTATTTTGTTATCAATCAAACAATGGACCAGAGCGTGGATAGAAGCGGCTCCCTTTCGTCTCAACCCTAAACCCAGAATCATAGCTATCGCCGACATGATCAAAGAAGACATGCAATCGTTCTTTCACGCCAAGGCGTGTGAAATTGAAATTATATATAATGGTGTCGATACCCAACGCTACAACAGCTCATTACAGCAAAGGATGAGAGGAAATTTACGGAATCAATGGGGTGTCGGCGAGAATGATACTGTTTTTTTGTTTGTGTCCTATGACTTGAAAAAGAAAGGGATTGAGCCTCTTGTTGAAGCCGCCGCAGAGCTAAAAAAAACAGGGAATGACAACTTCAAAATTATCGTGGTTGGAGGATCGCCTTACCACTCGCTGACAAAACTTGTAGCACGCCTTCACCTTGAAAATAATGTTATCTTCGCAGGACGGATTAAATCCATTGATGAGTTTTACGCTAACAGTGATGCCTTTGTGCTTCCAACGTATTACGATGCATGTTCTCTTGTGGTTATAGAAGCCATGGCCAGCGGCCTCCCCTCTCTTACAACCATATTCAATGGCGCCTGCGGCATTATAACCGACGGGAAGAACGGATATGTACTTTCCCATCCGCCTTATTCTTCCGATCTTGCGGACAAGATGCGTTTGTTAATGGATAGTAAAAAGCGCCGGGAAATGTCTGAAGAAGCGGCTCTAACCGGGCAGGAATATTCTGCCGAAAGAAATCACCGAGAAATGATGAGAGTGTTTAATGAGGTGGCAACACTGAAAAAATCACTCTAGATTACGTATGTTACCGGATCGATTAACAAATGGCACAAAAGTAGAAAACGATTATGACGATCATTATTTTAATTGCCACTATTATTACAATTTTCATCATACTGGAAGCCGGAATGTATTGTTTAACTCATTTCCCTACAGTTTTAAGATTGCTTCCCCGTAAACTTCAAAATAGTATCGGCTATCTTTATATACAAGGTGATAGAAAAATAATACAGTATCAGGATGGTTGTGGCCAGCATAGCCCTGATCTCGGCTATACACTTAAACCGGGGGAATTTGTTTTTACCGAAATAGAATACAGCAATAAATACAGGATTAATACTCTGGGAGTACGAGATTCAGAAGAATCTCTAACTGCTCCGGAAATTGTGTTTCTCGGCGATTCGTATACTCTGGGTTGGGGGGTTGACCAGGCAGAAACTTTTGTTAAGCAATTGGAAAACAGGATTAAACGCAAAACCCTCAACACAGCCATACCGTCTTATGGGACAGTAAGGGAAATGCTTATGCTTCGAAAAGTGGATAGATCTCAATTAAAATGCCTGATCATCCAATACTGCAGTGATGATTATGATGAAAACAGGCTTTTTTTCGTTAACGGCAATAGACCGCAAATTATGAGAGCCGCAACATTTAATAATCTTGCCGTACAACACAGCAAGTCAAAATCATATTTCCCGGGGAAATATATCGGACTTAAAATAAAAAAAAGAAGGGATGAATGGAAGTTAAAGCAAGAAAAGAAAACAAACGACAACTATTTAAACGATGTTGATTTGTTCATTCATGTTCTAAAGCAAAACACAGATATACTGGCAAGCCTGCCTATTATCGTTTTCGAAATGAACGGCATAAATCAAACCAATAGGTTTACCAATGAACTGAGAGGAAAAGCAGCCAAACCTGACCAACCTTTGTTTATCCGTAATATGATCATTCTGGATATGTCACAATATCTTCAAGACCGGAACTTTTATGTCCTCGACAGCCACTTAACTGCGACAGGTCATGTCATAGTTGCCGATGTTCTTTACAAAACAATTTTGCAAATAAATATCTTTAAAAAATTTTCGGCCGATTATTCCGAAAATAAGTTAACAAATTGAATTGGCGAATTTATTCCTGATGAATTTTTTTCTTTTTAAAATTTAAAAATCTGTTTATATTCGACTCAAACTTATGTCTCAATTGTCCCAGGACTCGGGGACCGGCAAGATAGAAGTCTCTCTTGCGCCGACAGGCGGCGGCGAGATGTGCATTTTCAGGATAAGAAAGTGGGCTGATCACATTATCAACACCTTTTAACGCCGATTCAAAAACGTTGACTGCCGCTCTATAACTATCACGACGATCCAATTTTTTATAAAATGTCGAAGGCGTTTGCCGATAGACAATATATGGATCGGCCAAACTCCAGATTTCACCTAACGCACCTACACGCAAACATAGTTCATAGTCTTCGCCAATAGGTGGATCAAGTTTCTCATTATAAAGACCTGCTTGTTCAATAGCTTTTCTCCTGAGCATTAAAGAGGAGTGAATAATATAGTTCTGGCTGAGAAATTTATAATAACTTATCTTTCCCAGCCTTTCCTTTTTAAAATATAATGGTGATTTATCCCAACTTTCCATTCCATCCCAAAAATAAGCATTACAACCCAATACGACACATTTCGGATTATCATTAAAATACTCTACCTGACATTGCAATTTATCTGGCAGCCACAGATCATCATCATCAAGAATAGCTATAAATTCAGCACTACCCTGTCTAATAGCGCGATTTCGTGGGATAGTGGGAAATCCCGCGTGAATTCCAGGCAAGTATGTAAAACGATTGTCCTGTAGAAAAGATTTTACAGCATCATAAGTTTCTTTTGATTCGCCGTCTTCGGCAATCCAGCATTTCCAATGCGGATAACTTTGATTGGCCACACTTTGCAAGGTTTCCTGCAACAGATCGTATCGCTTGTATGTAGCTACAATAATATCAACATTCATTTAGATCTTATACTCTTTTTAAATAATGATTCTTGCAACAGATATTATTCTTCAAAATCTATTCCCGCCAATAAGAAAAACGATGTTTATTGCAATCCATAAATTTCTTTTAATTTGATACGAATATGTCATTCTCGATCATTATTTAAGTTTAGGTAACCGGCTTAGTGGCTTGGACCAATAGTTGGTGACCATAAGAAGTAAGAAAAAGAGTTTCATCAAGAAGCTTTCTGAAAGGGCGCAGTATGGTTGAACCAGGTGAAAGTTCTTTTTCGGGATGATAAAGTCTACGTTTGAGATGGAAATCTCTCGTACGGATTTGGATATGCTGAAAACCGGTTTGCATCAGTAGGCGATTCATTGTTTGCGGCTCAAAGAGAATAATATGATCTGTTCCGTTCAGGTACATCCATTGCGGACCATTGATCTTCATGGAAAGAGAAGCGAAGTTGGTGGTGGATAATTCCAAAAGGCCACCCGGACGCAAAGACCTGAAAATTCTTTCCACAACTCGGCGGGGAGAGGTTAAATGTTCAATGACATCCGAAAGGCGTACCACATCAAAATAATTTTCCGGCGATTCAAACTCTTCGGCTGGAACAGCCATTATCCTACTGGAAACCAATTTTTTTAGATAAGACAAGGCTCTGGTATTAACTTCTACCGCCCAAGTTTCCCAACCGGCCTCGGCCGCCGCATCCATATACCATCCCCAGCCAGGACCAATGTCCAGGAATCTGTTCAACTGTCGCCAAGGTTCGATTTTGGCTACCGCTTTCTTCAGACGTTTTGCTTGGGCGGGCGTTAATTTCTCTTCACCCATTGTCCCCGTACCGTAATGTCTCTGCAATTCTAAATGACGTTTTAGTCTTGGGCTGACATAGACAAGCCCACAGTTTGTGCAGCGGCAGTGCGGGAACCCTTCTTTGATGAAAAGAACTTGGCGGTTCGTTTCACCGCAGATATCACAATCAACTTTAACGGTTTCTTCCTCGACCTCCATAGGCAAAAAAACCTTAATACGCCCGTTCCTATTTATAAGATTATCCTCTATAAAACTTTGTTGTTTCATTTTTAAACTTTATGGAAGCCGGTCTTGTCTGTCAAGGTAATTTTGGTTATAAATATTGATTGGACCAAGATTACTGAAATGGGAATTTTTAAAAAGACTTTTTTCTGATCGCAATACTTAGATAATCGTAAAATCTCATTAATAACTCAAAACCGCGTTCAGCGTGTTTTTCAAAAGCATCGCCCGCGTCATGGGACCGACTCCTCCGGGAACGGGGGTAATATATGAAGCTTTCTCCGACACAGCGGCAAAATCAACATCGCCCACAAGCTTTCCGTTGTCCAGACGATTAGTGCCCACATCAATCACAACGACACCTTCCTTGACCATGTCGCCTTTAATCATTTGCGCCTTTCCTGCCGCAGCCACCAGAATATCGGCTCTACGGGTTACAGCAGCAAGATCTTTTGTTTTTGTATGGCAAACTGTAACCGTGGCATTGCGGGACAGCAGCATGAACGACATGGGTTTCCCCACAATATTGCTGCGTCCGACAACAACCGCGTCTTTTCCGGATAGTTCTATGCCACTGCGATCAAACAACTCCATTATTCCGTAGGGTGTACAGGAAGGGTGGCATGGTCTGCCGGCAACCAGCCTGCCGACATTATAAGGGTGAAAGCCGTCTACATCTTTGCGGGGATCAATAGCTTCAATAATATTATCCGGACGAATATGTTTGGGCACAGGAAGCTGCACCAGGATACCATGAATAAAATTATCAGCATTCAATTCCCGGATAATGCCAACCAGCTTATCCTCGCTAGTTTCGGCGGGAAGCTTATATTCTCGAGACAAAAAACCTACTTCGGCACAATCTTGTGCTTTTTTGCCAACATATATTTTGGATGCAGGATCATCCCCTACCAGAATAACAGCCAAACCTGGCACAACGCCCTTTTGCTCCTTGAGTTCAAGGACATTTTGGCGTACTTCGTTACGAATATTCTGTGCTATTTTATTCCCATCAATAATAATTGCCATTTACCTTTTCTCCAAGCCGACATCATATATATAAAATATAAACCTTATTAAAAGTGGAAAAAGTATAGGTTAAAAAAACAGCGCGGGCAAGTAAAAACAATCAAAGATAACTTATATATTTTCTTTCAAAAAGTTATCTGAAATTATAACTTGCATTGAGCAAAACATGCCTTTTTCATTAAAAATAAAATACACTATGATATATTAAAAAAGCTTGAAACCAATCACCAGTTATGTAAAAGTTCCCTTAGAATTATTGTCTTATTATTCTAGTGTAGTGTCTCAATGAAACCTTGTCATATCGACCAGCGGGAGATATCTTGTATCTTCTTACGATCATTAAGATTTCTCGCGGAGTATGATCCCGCGTATGCGGGACTTCGAAATGACATATGACATATTGTATAGATATTTATGAGACACTACAGTAGTACAAGACTTCAAGAGAAAAACATGGGAAAGCAAAAAATAATGGCTGAAGGTAACTATCGGTTGTGTCCTTTATGCGGCGTCGACAACGCAAGAGAGAAACCTTCTGTTTACTCCAAAGATCAGTGGATAATAAAGGCATGTTCTCGTTGTAAATTAGTTTATCTGGAGAATCCCCCCGCTTACGAAGATCTGGAAGAAATCTATGCCTGGGAAAAAACATCTCATCAGGTCTCTGAGGAAAAAGCGAAAAAAGAATCCGCTCTGCGGCGTGGCGTGCGTGTTATTGAACATTACAAAGATAACTTGATTCGAAGGGACAAACTGATTGATGTAGTGAAAAAGTATTTTCCGCCTGGTCATGTAATGGATGTGGGATGCGGTGGAGGAGAAGTAATGGCCCGTCTGGAGAAAAAATATATTCCTTCCGGCATTGAGGTATCAAAACAACTTTCCGATAGGGCACGAAAAATCGCCGAATCCAGAGGTGGCCGTGTTTTCTGCGGCAATGCTCTTCTTGGATTAGATACTTTTGAAAAAGATTTTTTTGTTGCGGCTATCATGTCCGCCTATTTCGAACATGAATCTGCACCCCGTGAGGTTCTAAAAAAAATTTCCCGCATATTGAAGCCGGGAGCTCCTCTTGTTATTAAAGTTCCTAATTATGGCTGTCTGAACCGCATGGTTACACAAAAAAAATGGTGTGGTTTTCGGTATCCCGATCATGTTAATTACTGGACGCCGAAAACTCTTAAACAAATAATTATCGGTACAGGTTTTGAAATTGTCCGGTTTAATATCTGGGATCGTTTTCCCACCAGCGACAATATGTGGGTTATAGTGCGCAAACCGGTTAAATAAATCAATTAAAACAGTTATTTACCTTCAACTTATTGCGAGTGTCTATAACAATCAAAAATTATTAGGCATTGCCAATGAAAATCAATAAAATATTCTGCAAATATCCAACGGTTTCGATGATTGTGTTACTGCTTCTTATTTTTCTGGCCACTGATATCATCGGCAAAAATATTTTTAAATCTTATTTCAAATCATTATATAAAAAAAATAATCACGAAAAAGAGTATCGAATCCAATCGAATTATTATCACCATGGTCTTAAGCCCAATGTAAATATCCCGAAAACGTCCTGGGGAAATATCATATATCCGATTGCTACAAATTCACTTGGTTTTAGGGATAAAAGACCTCGCGAAGTGTCTTTGACTTCTGATCGTTATCGTATTTTATTCATAGGTGACTCATTCACGGAAGGGGTTGGAATCGCCTATGAAAATACTTTTGTTGGAATTATTGACAGTGCGATGCAAAAAAAAGACACAGAAGTCCTAAATGCCGCCGTTTGTTCTTATTCTCCCGCGATATACTATGCAAAAATCAAACATCTGATTGATTCTATGGGGCTTAAGTTTGATGAGCTTGTAGTTTTTATTGATATTTCCGATATTCACGATGAAGTTGTATCTTATCGCCTCAGTGGCAACAAGGTTATTGATAGAGAAGAGGAGCTAAAGATAGATGCCATTCTTAATGAAAAATATCGAGCTTCTATAAAAAATAAACGTGGTGTCTATCAAAAACTTGAACAAATTCTAAAGCGAGATACTGTCATGACATACCTTATAGTTAAAAAAATTCATGACTTATTTTTCTCCAGAGATTACAGTTATGACTATGACGCAGTTAATCTTAGAGATGATTTATGGACAATTGATAATTCAATATACGAAGAATTTGGCAAGGCAGGGCTTGCTGAAAGTGCCAGGAACATGGAACTTTTAGCTAATCTTTGCCGGGATAAAAAAATCATTCTCACAATTGCCGTTTACCCATGGCCTGATCAGATTATTTATCATGATTTAGATTCACTTCAGTCTAAATTCTGGTCAAACTGGGCAAATAAGTTTGACGCTAAATTTATAAACTATTTCCCGTATTTTATTTCGCCAAGTCAGGATAGGGCCGCAATCCGAGGTATTCTGGATACTTATTTTATTCCTGGCGATATGCACTGGAATATGGAAGGGCATCGTAGGGTTGCCAATATATTTTTAAATCAGTTTAATACTTCAAAAAACAAAATGGCTGAATAATTATATTTGAATAGTTTCTTGAATATGTTATCGAAATAGCCATTTAAAGTGTGAGAAGAAAACTTAACATGAACATTTTAGGCATATCTGCATTTTATCATGACAGCGCTGCCTGCCTGGTGCGTGACGGTGAAATTATCGCTGCGGCACAGGAGGAGCGTTTTACCAGAAAGAAACATGACTTTTCTTTTCCTTCCAATGCAATAAATTATTGTTTGGAAGAAGGGAAAATAAACGGGGAATCTTTAGATTACGTTGCCTTCTACGATAAACCATTCATTAAATTCGAACGCATTTTGGAAACTTATCTGGCTTTTGCTCCATCCGGAATTCAATCATTTGTCATGGCCATTCCACTCTGGATAAAACAAAAATTGTGGATGAAGGAATTTATAAAAAAAGAGTTATGCTATGACGGCAAAATAATTTTCCCGGAACATCATGAATCTCACGCGGCTTCAGCTTTTTTTGCCTCACCTTTTCCCGAAGCGGCATTTCTTACAATAGACGGCGTCGGCGAATGGACAACCACTAGTTACGGTGTCGGGAAAAATAATCAAATCCAAATTCTTTCCGAGATTCATTTCCCACACTCACTGGGCCTTCTCTATTCGGCATTTACTTATTACACCGGATTCAAAGTCAATTCCGGTGAATATAAAGTTATGGGGCTCGCGCCATATGGAACACCTAAATATAAGGATTTGATACTCTCGGAGTTAATTGATTTAAAAGAGGACGGCTCATTTAAGTTAAACATGAAATACTTCGACTATTGCACCGGCCTCACCATGACCAACAGAAAATTCGAGAAGCTTTTCGGCGGACCGCCCCGCAAACCGGAATCTAACGTTACTCAGAGAGATATGGATCTGGCTCGTTCCGTTCAGGATGTGACAGAAGAGGTGATGCTTCGGATGGCCCGTCATATTCATAGCGAAACGAAGCAGAAAAATCTTTGTCTGGCGGGAGGAGTGGCTCTTAATTGTGTGGGAAACGGGAAAATTCTCCGGGAAGGACCGTTTGATAACATATGGATACAACCGGCTGCCGGTGACGCCGGTGGCGCTCTCGGCGCGGCTCTTTTGTCTGGTATCAATATCTCGATAATCAACGGATAGCTGACAATAAAAAAGACTTTATGAAAGCGTCCCTGCTCGGCCCTGAATACAACGATGATCAGATTCTTCAATATTTAAATGCCAACAATATTCCTTACAATAAGTTATCTTCCGGGGAAATGCCCGCCAGCATTGCCGATCTGATAGCTCAAGAAAAGACAATAGGCTGGTTTCAGGGAAGGATGGAGTTCGGGCCGCGCGCCCTGGGCGCCCGTTCCATTATCGGCGATGCCCGTTCTCCCAAAATGCAGGAGATTATGAATCTTAAAATAAAATTCCGGGAAAGCTTCCGCCCCTTTGCTCCCAGTGTACTGCAGGAAAAAGCCGCCGACTTCTTCGATATCGACAGTGAAAGTCCCTATATGTTAATAGTAGCGCCGGTTAAAGAGAATATCCGCAGAGCAATGACTAAGGAAGAGCAGGAATATTTCGGATTGGATAAGCTGCATGTAATGCGTTCCAGCATCCCGGCAGTAACACACGTGGACTACTCAGCCAGAGTGCAAACCGTGACCAGAGAAAGCAATTCCATATATTACGAAATGATCAATAAATTTGCAGAGAAACACAAATGTCCGGTAATTATTAACACATCCTTCAATGTTCGCGGAGAACCGATTGTCTGCACACCCCAGGATGCTTATCTGTGTTTTATGAGAACCAACATGGATTATCTAATTATGGGCAATTATCTGCTGAATAAAGAAAAGCAAAGGCCACTGAACAATGATATCAACTGGCTGAAAAAATACGAGAACGACTAACAAAATGGCAATTATTGAAGAAATAAAAAATATTAAAGGCAATAATTCCGACTGGAAAAAATTCGGATTTACGATGGGTATAATTCTGTCTATTATCGGATTTTTTCTTTTATGGAAAAAAAATAATAACTACAATTACATTTTTTTTCTGGCCGCAGCCTTCTTTATTACGGGGTTAATTCTGCCCTCCATACTCAGACCCATCTATAAGGCATGGATGGCTCTGGCCGTGGTCATGAATTTTATCATGACCAGAGTAATAATGGCCGTTATCTTCTATCTGATTGTAACTCCGACTGGATTAATCGCTTCCTTGACCGGGAAAAAGTTTCTGGATATGAAGATTGATAAAAGCGCAAAAAGCTACTGGATTGTCAGAGAAAAAACGAGTAAATTAAAATCCGATTATGAACGGCAATTTTAAGTAAAATAAATTTAAAGGAGTATCAGCCGGCATGAGCAAATTATCAATAATATCAGAACTATGGGATTTCTTAAAAGTCAGGAAGAAATGGTGGATTGTTCCTATTATCTTTTTCCTGCTGATAATCGGCATAATGTTGTTTTTGGCTGAAGGATCGGCAGTTGCTCCTTTTATATATACATTATTTTAAATTACTCAAAATGAAAAATTGTGACTATGCCCAGTCCGGAAAAAAAATCAGTTCGAAAAAAGATATTAAACTTTTTAATCAACATACTATTGTTGATCATTTCTCTTGGCGTTGCCATTATTATTGTGGAAATAACTCTGCCGCTGCTGAAAATCCGCAATATTGAAGAAGCTGTTTACCAGATAAGAAGGCCTACCGTTCAAGGCATCTATGGCGCTTATCATCCCCAACTCAGATATACGCTACAAAAGAATTTGCGTAATGTCCGTTTATTCTATCCGAAACAGCTTGATTACACATTGAACACAAACTCTCATGGATTCCGCGGACCGGATTGGGATTTGTCTATAAACCGAAAGAATATTGTGATACTCGGAGATTCATTTGCTTTTGGCTGGGGAGTCCAATGGGAACAAACTGTAGGGGAAATTATAGAAAAACAACTACAAAAAAAAGACCCCGCTTATCAGGTCATCAATCTGGCCATGCCGGGATGGGATATGGATACAATTATCCGGTCTTTTGAATTATATAAAAACATATTGAAGCCTGTCGCGGTTATTTATTTTTTTTGCCCCAATGATTTATTATGCGGCATAAAAAAAACATCTGCCGTTGAATATGATATAGAATATCATCCGCATCCTGATGATGAAAAGAATTTCCAGGCAATGGTCGAACGTCAACAATCAACTTACTGGTCGTGGGATAAATTATTTCGTCGCTCCTACGTCAAGGCTTATCACGCACGCGTTCTTCGGCGTTTATTCGATAAAAGGATCAGCTCCTCTCTAAGCACGGACAAAGCACCTGCTGGTTTCGATTTTTCTCCGCCCATTGATGCACCAGGCAAGAGTGCTTTGGATGAAGAACACAAACAGTTTGGCTTATATTGCCTTAACCGTCTTCGCAAGGATGCCAATGGAGCCCATTTTTATATAATAGATACTTCAGACAAATCAATTTTATATCTTAAAGATAAACCGGACAACCGGAGATGGGTTTTGCGTGAGTTTAGTGAAAACAATAAAAAATCTGTTTCATTCATTGACTTTGAAAGTTTTGTCCGCAAGACACCGGACGGACGGAAGTTTTATCTGGATTACGACGATCATTGGTCTGTCGCAGGACACGCAGCAGCAGCCGATTTACTTTTGAAAGAAATAACCATAAACAGGTTTTAAAAATATTATGACACAGGAAAGGAGTTTAAAATGAAAGAGGTAGTAATTATAAGCGGCGCCCGAACGGCTGTAGGCGAATTCGGCGGCTCGTTAAAAGACGTAAAAACAGTTGATATCGGGGCATTGGTTATCAAAGAAGCGCTTAAACGCGCGGGATTGAGGCCGGCAATTGATGATTTTTCCAGAAGCTGCCGCGCTGACGCTTTAGGCAGTTTTGAAATGACAGAAATAAACAAAAAATATTATGACTATGATAAATCCCTGAAGCCTGTTTACGTTGATGAAGTAATCATGGGTAATGTTTTGCAGGGAGGACTGGGACAAAACTCAGCCCGCCAGGCCTGTATTTATGCCGGAATGCCTGAAGAAACCAATGCCTATACAGTAAACAAAGTATGCGCTTCCGGAATGAAAGCCATCGCGCTGGCGACCCAGGCCATCCAATCCGGTAATGCCGATATTATCGTCGCTGGCGGAATGGAAGTGATGAGTAATGCCCCCTTTGCCGTTCCCCAGGCACGCTGGGGATACCGCATGAGCATGCCCTTCTCCCAAATTACCGACTTGATGGTTTATGACGGCCTCTATGAAATTTTCAACGGTTATCACATGGGATTGACCGCGGAGAATATAGCGGCTCTCTACAAAATTTCCCGCCAGCAGCAGGACGAATTTTCTTTTCAAAGTCATCAGAGAGCCAGGGCAGCCAACGCCTCCGGCGCAGTAGCCGATGAAATCGTTCCTGTTGTCATTCCGCAGAAAAAAGGCGATCCTAAAATATTTAAAGTTGATGAACGTCCCATGGATACATCAATGGAAAAAATGGGCAAGCTGGCCACCGTGTTCAAAAAAGACGGATCGGTAACAGCGGGCAATGCTTCCGGCATCAACGACGGGGCCGCTGCGGTTTTAATTATGAGCGCCGAGAAAGCCAAAGAATTAAAACTTCAACCTTTAGCTAGAATCGGCGGTTTTGCCAGCGGCGGAGTTGATCCGGCTTATATGGGACTGGGACCGATTCCCGCAACGCGCAAACTCTTCAAAAAGCTGAATCTGACCGTAAAGGACATTGATCTTTTTGAACTCAACGAAGCATTTGCCGTGCAGGCGCTGGCCTGTATGAAAGAACTGGCAGTTGATGGAGAAAAATGCAATCTCAACGGCGGCGCGGTTTCCATCGGTCATCCCATCGGATGCTCCGGCGCCCGCATTACCTTCACGCTGGCCATGCAGATGAAAAAGAAGAATCTGAAGCGCGGTCTCGCTTCTCTTTGCATCGGCGGTGGACAGGGCATGTCCATGATACTGGAACGCGCATAGCGACAAAAGCAGATTTGGAAATCATCAATATTTTACGCAGGGAGTGTTTGACAGACACTCCCTGCATTATTTAAATTATCGATTAATGACTTTCAATTCCTATTCCTTTATTTTTATTTTCTTACCGTTGGTTGCCATAATTTATTTTGGCATTAATAAATATTTTGCGGCAACGTGGGCACGTTTGTTTTTACTCATTTCTTCTCTGACATTCATGTCTTTATGGAATATCTATTTTGCTTGCGTGTTGATTTTTTCCGCGCTGTTCAACTATGCTACCGGTCTAGTCCTGTCCAATGCGACTGAAAGCTCAGACAGTAAACGTAAAAAGATTGTTTTCCTTATTGCCATTACCGGAAATGTTTTGTTTCTGGTTTTCTTTAAATATACCAATTTTTTTCTAGGCAGCATCAATTCTTTTTTCTCAACGCATTTTAGTATGCTTAATATAATTGTCCCTCTGGGCATCAGTTTTTATACTTTTATGCAAATTGCCTGGATTGCCGACATTTACCGTCACGGAGGATTTCGTTATAATTTTGTCAGCTACTGCCTTTACGTAACCTTCTTCCCGTACGTAATTTCCGGACCTATCACTTACCATAAAGAAATAATTCCGCAGCTGGAATCAAAATATGCATCAAATTTTAATATAGACAATTTGTGTCGTGGAATTTTTATTTTTTCAATAGGCCTTTTTAAGAAAACAGCCATTGCCGATACATTGGCAATAGTAGCCAATGGCGGATTTGACGCTTCTTCCGCACTTAGTTTTACTGAGGCCTGGCTTACCAGCCTTTCATTTACCATGCAGCTTTATTTTGATTTCAGCGGGTACACGGACATGGCTATAGGCATTGCCCTCCTTTTTAATATCGCCATTCCGGCAAATTTTAATTCTCCCTATAAATCACTGGATATAAGGGAATTCTGGCACCGCTGGCACATTACGCTTTCCCGTTTCCTGCGCGAATATATCTATATTCCTCTTGGCGGCAACCGCAGCGGAGAGAGGCAGACGCTGATCAATCTCATGCTGACTTTTTTAATCGGCGGCTTTTGGCATGGCGCGGCGTGGACATTCATCTTTTGGGGCTTTCTGCACGGTACGGCGCTGGTTGTGCACCGATTGTGGATGAAAACCGGCTATCATTTAAATAAAGTTTTAGCCTGGATTTTGACCTTTAATTTTGTAAACATTGCCTGGATTTTTTTCCGCGCAAAAAACTGGGATGACGCTCTGAATATAATCAGGGGCATGACCGGATTAAACGGCATACTTATCTCCCCTCATCAGGCATCAAATCCTTTCTGGCAGAAACTCACCATCATCGGCATTAAATTCGGCGAATGGCGTGAACACCTTCCTGATGCGGAAAATACTACTTATTTTTTATGCGTAGCCTTGATCCCCTTTGTTCTGTTTACAAAAAATTCAAACCAGCTTCTCGGAAAATTTTCGCCGAACTGTCAAAATGCCATTGCTATTGCGTTCTTAATGGCCTGTGGTCTGCTTCTTTTGAACCAGGCCACCGTATTCTTGTACTTTAAATTCTGATGAGTGCATTATGAAAAAATTAAATTGGCTCATAACAATTATAACGCTCTCAAGTCTATTTCTTTTAATTGTCATTTTCATTAATGTTTATATTGATACCTATGCAATTCGTTCAAGTCTTTTTAGTGCGGATAAAGAGGTTAACCAAGTAAAATTTATGGAGGGAATTAACCAGCACATATTTAATCCCGAATATATTTTCCGTTATCCTAACCGATTTGACTCCTTCCTCTTTGGTTCATCTCGTAGCGGCGTTATTAATGTCGGCAAGATAAAAAAAGGTGATTTTTATAACATGTCCTATAATCAAGGAATTCCCTCTGAACATTTAATGATTATTAAGGCTTTTTTAAGAAAAAAAGTAAAAATAAAGTTGGTTGTTATAGGATTGGATGAATTTTCTTTCAGCAGAACTCAGATTGAACACGAAAATTCATTGTTAAGGCAAATGCATCCTTATATAACGGGGAAGAGCTTAACCAGCATCTTTTACCTGTATTATTTTCGAATGCCGCAGCTTTTTGAATTAGCGAATGGCAAGAATAAATTATTGTCGAGTAGACAAGAATACAAGTTTACATTAGATGAAAGCGGTACTAACTTATGCTGGATGAATGCCGAGAAGAAAATTGTCACTTCCGGAAAGCCGATCTATTTTGACAAGGACATTGTATATAATCCTTTTCACTACGATAAAGCAATAACTGCTGACGTATTCAGGCAAATTGAAGAATTGATCACATTATCTAAAAAATATAATTTCCGTCTGATCTTCTTTTTTAATCCAATACGCATCCAGGGATATTTAAACTATGCGTTAGATCTTATTCCCATAAAAGAAAGACTTTCTGCAATCACCGACTTTTATGATTTCAGCGGTTTTAATTACATAACAACTAATAATATGCACTATTACGATAATGATCATTATCGATATTTAGTCGGCGATATGATTGCAGAAAGAATATTAGGCCACGGCAAGATTAATGTGTTTGATGATTTCGGCATACTTGTGACCTCCAAAAACGTTGGTGATCACAATAAAAAACAGAAAATTGAACTGGAAAAATATTTAAAAACTGCAAAAAATAAACAAGAAAAAATTTAAGCGTTGCTTCGCTTAAATTTACCTGAACAGGCAAAGACTTTTTCGTGCCGTCGCAAAAATGATTGGCAAATAATCAAATACTTGCCAGGCCGTTTGTGCGCTTATATACATAATATTCAAGATACCATTTTACAAACTTTGCGACACCCTCCTTAAGCGGCGTCGAAGGTGCAAATCCTACCGCATCCATTAAATCACTTACATCTGCAAAGGTTGCCGGAACCTCACACAATTGTTTGGGCAACATATTTTTTATTGCTTTTTTACCTAGAGCTTTCTCAATAATTTTTATATATGTCAGAAGTTCCACAGGTTGATGATTTCCAATATTGTAAATTCGATATGGCGCGCTGCTGCGGGAAGGATCGGGCCGTTTGGAGTTGTATGCAAGATCTGGAGTAGCCGGTTTATCCGTTATTCTTATTATACCTTCGACAACATCGTCAATATAAGTAAAATCTCTTCGCATTTTCCCATTATTAAACAAATCAATAGGCTGGCCTTCCAAAATAGCTTTTGTGAATAAATGAGGAGACATATCCGGGCGCCCCCATGGACCATAAACAGTAAAAAAACGCAACCCTGTGGCAGGAAGATTATAGAGATGACTATACGCGTGAGCCATCAATTCATTGGCCTTTTTGGTTGCTCCATAAAGACTAACCGGATGATCAGCTTTTTGCTTCTCCGAGAAAGGCAAGACGGAATTGATGCCGTAAACACTGGAACTGCTCGCATAGACCAGATGATCAATGTTGTGATGACGGCATCCCTCCAGAATATTAAGAAAGCCGTCCACGTTATTCCGGATATAAGAGTAGGGATCCTTAATAGAGTAACGCACACCCGTCTGCGCTGCCAGATGAATAACTCGTTGAATGTCAAATTGATCGAATAGACCTTCAACTTTTTTATGATTGACGATGTCCAATTTTATGAAAGTAAATTTTTTAAACGTTTTAATCTGTTTCAGTCTTGCTCGTTTTAAATTTACGTCGCAATACGCATCAAGACTATCCACCCCTATCAATTCATGTCTATTTTTCAGCAAATGTAAACAGGTATGCATGCCAATAAAACCGGCACATCCCGTCACTAAAACCTTCATAAAAATCCTTTCAATAGAAATCGGAAATTCGCTAACATCTAATAAATTAGATAAAATTATTGCATAACTAATCACATATTTTATTTAACACATTATTCGGAAGACCATTCCGCAAACTTATGTAAGCGGCAACACCGGAGCTTGAATACTTTGTTATTAAAATATTTCTTTTTTATGCGCTGTATTTTTCCAGTTTACCAGCGTGTACCGACAGGCAAACCCGCAAAACAAAAGATAAGTTATGGTATCATATGTTAAGTTTGAATTCAGCCGTTTTTACTTCTCAATTAAGGCATGTCTCTGGCGTTGGAGGATTGATATATTTTCCAATGATTTTATATGAGGCAGCGGGATTGTTTAAAAATCCACTGTTATAGGGCTGTTCAAAAATGTTCAGATGCAAGGCGCGCAGTGAAACTAGAATTACAGTTATGCAGTAAGCTGGAATTCGTTAGTTGAGCTGTCCCGTTTATCGGGGCAAAAAGCCGAACCGCGAGGCGTATATGAAAATACGTTGAGCGGTGCGGTTTGCAGCGCGATCCCGATTTTATCGGGACAGATGGGCGCATTGTAAAGCCTTTGGCTTTTTCCGGCAAGGAAGATGATTATTTATAATTACGCCTCCCTACGGGAATGCGCTCCCGGTCAACAGCCCCTGCGTTTACATCTCTTTTCTTGACCTAGTATCAACTTTTAACTATAAAGAAATCTATGAAATATTCCAGTCTGGATTAGTAACAAAGGAGTATATCAATGTCTTTATGTCTTAATAAATTAGAATCCTTTCATGGAAGAAAAGGCCCCCTGTTGTTGATTATCATGGACGGGATAGGCATGGGAAAAGAAGATGAAACGAATGCCGTCTTTAGAGCGGATACACCTAACCTTGATAAATTATTAAAATCAGAACTATGCACGCAGCTGAAGGCTCACGGTACGGCAGTCGGATTGCCGTCAGATGACGATATGGGAAACAGCGAGGTAGGACACAATGCCATAGGCGCCGGCAGGGTCTTTGATCAGGGAGCCCGTCTTGTAAATACGGCACTCAAAACGGGAATGATTTTTCAATCCAGCGTTTGGGATAATATAGTAAAGCGTTCCCAAAATGGAGGGACGGTCCATTTCATCGGGCTGTTATCGAACGGGAATGTCCATTCCCATATTGAACAATTGTTCACCATGATCGACAAATGCGCTAAACTGAATTTAAAAAGAGTCAGGGTTCATGCCCTTCTTGACGGAAGGGATGTGGGAGAGAGGACGGCGCTTGATTATATTATTCCTACAGAGGAAAAACTAAAAAAGATCTCGGGGGAAAAGGGTCTCGATTACGCCATAGCTTCAGGCGGCGGGCGCATGAAGGTAACCATGGACAGGTACAATTCCGACTGGAATATCGTTAAGAGAGGATGGGATGCCCATGTCCTGGGAATAGGCAGAACGTTTTCATCAGCATCCGAAGCGGTAAAAACTTTTTACGCAGAAAATCCCAAGGCAACGGATCAGTATCTGCCCGCTTTCGTCATAACCGATGGTTCGGGGATGCCCAACGGGACAATCAATGACGGAGATGCCGTGATCTTTTTCAATTTCCGTGGTGACCGCGCCATTGAGATATCCAGGGCATTCTCCGAGAAGGAATTCTCTGAATTCGACAGGGGACCTCTTCCGGATATATTTTACGCAGGCATGATGGAGTATGACGGCGATGCCCATATACCTCCTCATTTTCTTGTGCAGCCTCCGGCTATCGATCGTACTATCAGCGAATACCTCTGCGCGGAGAAGGTAAAAACCTTTGCTGTATCTGAGATCCAGAAATTCGGTCATGTTACTTACTTCTGGAACGGCAATCGTTCCGGGTATATCGATGCATCCCTGGAAAAGTATGTGGAGATACCTTCCGACAGGATTGAGTTTGACCGCGCCCCGCAGATGAAGGCCAAAGAGATAACGGATACGGTTATAGACCTGCTCAAGAGCGGCGATTACAAATTCGGCAGGACAAATTTCCCCAACGGCGACATGGTCGGCCACACTGGCAAAATGGAGGCAGCCATTATTGCGGTGGAGACCGTGGATAAATGCGTGGGAGAACTGCTGGCAGTCATCAAGAAGATGGAAGGCATTGCCGTTATCACGGCGGACCATGGCAACGCGGATGAGATGTTCACCATAGACAAAAAGGGTATAAAATCAGTAAAGACCGCGCACACACTGAATCCTGTTCCCTTTGTAATTTACGATCCTCTGTATCAGAGAGAATATCGCATAGCGGATATCAAAGAAAAAGGCCTGTCCAATATTGCGGCAACCCTCCTGAATCTTCTGGGATATGAGAAACCGAAAGACTACGATCCGTCACTGATAGAAATAGTGTCCAAGTCATAAATTTAGTTCAACGTTCTAGGTTAAAAAATAACTTTGAACGTAGAACATTGAACGTTTACTTTCCTGCAATGTTGTCTGTCTAATTTTACTAATTCATACAATATTTCAATCCGTAATAAACACCCCTGGCGCCCTAGGGTAATCAACCTCAAATTTTATAACCAATATGTTTTTAACTTGACATTCTATGTTCGCGGCTTTATAAAAAAGCCATTACGATTCATGATACTCTTGAATTAGTGAAACACTACTTCATCCCTTTCAACTGCTTCTTCGTGAAGTATAATATGTAAAGTCTGTAATCAGTATTTAAACCGTTTCTTTGTACTATTTATCAATGGCAATTACGAAATAGTCTGTACTCATTTGTAATTTAAGAAAAATTTATTATGACAAAAGGAGGCGGGTATCATGGCGCAATTTCAAGAAACGTCGATGGGTGCAATTTTTCAAAACAGGGCTCAGCAGTATGGTGACAAGACGCTCGTCATTTACAAAAACAAGTCTGGTAAATGGGAGGAAATCTCCTGGAACAAACTCAACGAAATGGTCAGGGATCTGGGCATGTTCCTCATCAAAAGAGGCGTCCAACCCGGCGACAAGGTGGCTCTTTTCTCGCCCAACCGCTATGAGTGGTGGATGGCAGATTTGGCTATCATCTCGGTGGGCGCGGTGAATGTCCCCATCTACGCAACCAATTCCCCGGAGGAATCCCGCTACATTATCGACAACTCTGATGCCAAGAAGTGCTTTGTCGGCGCCAAAGAACACATGGATAAGATTCTTAAGGTCAAGGAAAAACTTCCGAACTTAGAGGAAATTATCATATTTGACGACCTCGATAAGCCCGTCGCCGGCGTCATAACCCTGACCGAGGCATTGAAGGAAGGCAAGGCAACCACAAATAAAGACGAATTTGAAAAGAGGCTGAAACCCATCAATATAGAAGATGTGGCAACCATCATCTACACCTCTGGTACCACGGGCAATCCTAAGGGTGTCATGCTCACGCACAAGAATTTCGTGTCCAACGTAAACCAGCTCAATGCAGTCGATCCGGAATTCCTCTCAGGCGATCATACCTTCCTGTCCTTCCTTCCCCTTGCTCATTCCCTGGAGAGAACTGTTGGATACTATACCGCAATCTTTCTCGGCCATAAGGTGGCCTTTGCCGAGAGCACGGAGAAACTCCTGGAAAATTTCCAGGATATACGGCCCACCTTCCTCGTCAGCGTGCCGCGCATCTATGAGAAGGTTCATGCGGGTATCACTGCCAAAGTTGCAGTTGCCTCACCAATAAAGAAGGCCCTGTTCAACTGGGCTATGGGGCTAGCCAGGGAAAACCTGCCGTATATCTGCAACGACAAAGAGAGGACCGGCTGGTTTGCGTTCAAATATAACCTGGCCGACAAAATTATCTTCAGCAAACTCAAGGTAGCTCTTGGGATGGATAAACTGCAGGGCGCCATGTCAGGCGGCGGACCGCTGTCCGTGTCAGATGCCGAGTTCTTCCTTGGTATGGGCATCAGAGTACTCGAAGGCTTCGGACTCACAGAGACCACGCCTGTAACCAACGGCAACAAGCCTAAAAAAATCAAGCCCGGGACCGTTGGCCCGGCACTAAAGGACACCCTCATCAAAATCGGCGAAGACGGTGAGATACTAATCAAAGGGCCGCAAGTCATGAAGGGATACTATAAAAACGAAGCGGCAACCAAGGAAGCCTTCACTCCGGATGGTTTCTTCCGCACCGGAGATATCGGCGAAATCGACAATGACGGGTACATGAAGATCACAGGCCGCATCAAGGACATTATCGTGACCTCCGGCGGTAAAAATATCTCTCCCCAGAACATCGAAAATACTCTAGTAACCTCCTCCTTCATCGAACAGGTGGCAATAATAGGCGATAACCGGAAGTATCTCTCCGCCCTCATTGTGCCCTCCTTTGCAACATTGGAGAACTGGGCCAAGGATAAAAACATTTCCTTCTCCAACCGCCAGGAACTCATCAAAAATCCCGAAGTAATTAAGCTATTCGAACATGAGATTGAAGAGCAGATGAAAGACTATGCTCGCGTAGAACAGATCAGGAAGTTCCTCCTCATGGAGAAAGAATGGTCACAGGATAGTGGCGAAATGACCCCCACTATGAAACTCAAGCGGTCAATTATTCGCAAGAAATTCGAGAAAGAGATCGAATCCATGTATCCGCCGGAATAGAGGATCTCAACCCCAAAAAGGAATATACCAAATTTTGCATTTTGCTTTAAAAGAAATGATTGCCACGTTCTCAACATGAATGACTCAACCCTAGGGCTCAGCCCTAGGGACATCCATGATAAGAAATGTCAAGAAGGGAAACGGATATTTCACTCAACGCTAGGGACATCATACTAGTTTTTCAAGCTTTATTTACCTTTAATTCATACAGGACGTACTGGATGTAGAATTAACATACTGTATGGCTTTACGAACCATTTGTTCTAAACTGACATTGCCGAAGGTCAACATTTTTACAAAATGCACCTCGTTTTTCGACATTTTTTTAATTATTTCTTTCTCTGATATTCCACTTTTAAGTAAACGCGCGATTTCGCCAGAAAAATTTTCCAGATACTCCAATTTTTTTTGAAGAGCTAAACGACCATCATGTTCTCTTGGATTGTGAGCGCAGAAAAGAGATTCGAAATCAAGCTTTAATACTTCCCTGATGGAATTGAAAGTATCTGTTAAATTCTCATCGGCACGAAAATACTTTATCTTTGAACCAAGATATAGATCGCCGCAGAATAACCAGCCGCGATTCTTCTCGAAAAAAATCGTGTGATCCTTGCTGTGACCCGGCGCATGAATAGGTATTAATGAAAATTCTTCCGTTTCAATAACAGGAGGCAAAGGAAGAATATTCGCTATTTCCGCCTTGCCCCATATCAGATGCTGATACATGAGAATATTGAAACCATCGCGCATTTTTTCGATAGTTTTTGGATGACCGAATGCTGGAATCTGTTTTTCTTTCATGATGGCCGCTACGTTTCCGCTATGATCTTCATGATGATGAGTTAAAAGTACACAATCGATTTTTTTATTTCGAACTATCTCCAAGACTTCTTTCCTCATATGAGACAATCCCGTATCGACAAGTATATTTCCAACGGAATAAAATATAGTTGTCATATACGGCTTACCTATGTATCCATAACCAAGCTCATATCCCGTAACGTCGCCAAAATGATGTGTCTTGCATAGTTTCATGGTATTATCGATTTAGTTAAACAATATTAACCCTTGGCTCAATACCGTTTTAATTAAAGATAATATTGAGTGGGCTGGACGGAAGCTTCGAGGCGTATTGTAAAAGCGAGACCTTCAGGACCCCCTTATAATAATAAGCCTTAACTTTTATTTCCCGATAAAATTCGGCTTTCTTTTTTCCAGAAATGCCTTCATGCCCTCTTTCTGATCCTGAGTGCCGAAACACTGAGCGATACAGCTTATTTCCAGTTTATTGGCATTATCCAATGGCAAATCAAATCCGTAATTCATTGCGTTCTTGGCCATCTTTAAAGCGAAGGGAGGAAGTTTGGCCAACTTTAAAGCGAATTTTCTGGATTCTTCCACGAGATTTTCCGGCAGACAAACTTTATTGACTAACCCTATTTCATAAGCACGCTGGGCATTAATTTGGCCACCACCTAAAATCATTTCTTTGGCTATGCCCATTCCTACCAACCGAGGCAGACGTTGAGTGCCTCCCCAGCCGGGCACAATTCCGATCAAAATTTCCGGTTGACCGAAAACCGCTTTTTCCGATGCGAACCGGATATCGCAGGCCAGAGCTATTTCAGTACCTCCTCCGAGAGCAAAACCATTAACGGCGGCAATAGACGGTTTGGGCATGGTTTCAATCAGCCGTAAAGTACGATGGCCCAGTTCCATTAATGTGAGAATTTCCACTGATGTGGAATCTTGCATCTGCGAAATGTCTGCTCCGGCCACGAAAGCCTTCTCTCCAGCACCGGTTAAAATCAGTACTTTTATTTTTTCATCTTTTTCGCAGGTTATCACCGCATCCAGAATTTCCGTCATTACTTCGAAATTCATGGCGTTTAGAACCTTAGGTCTGTTAAAAGTTATTGTCGCAATTTCCTCTTCAACGTTAAAAATTATATTTTTGTATTCCATAGTCCGCTACTTTTTTCCTTTCTTCAAAAAAAATGCGGAGGCGTCCATCATCACGCCTCCGCATTTCTGGTTAGTTAACCTTTTCTTTTCTTTAATTCTTCCGCCCGCAATTCTTTACGTAGCACCTTTCCTACAGTACTCTTGGGTAATTCCTTTCGGAATTCAACTTCCGTCGGCAGCTTATATGCCGCCAGATGAGCCTTGCCAAATTCGATCATTTCCTCGGCTGTAGCTGTTTCACCTTCTTTAAGAACTACAAAGAGTTTCACGTTCTCTCCGCGTTTCGAATCAGGGATACCGATGGAGCAAGCTTCCTGAACTTTGGGGTTACCGTAATAGACTTCATCGATATCGCGTGGATAAACATTATAACCTCCAGAAATAATCATGTCTTTTTTACGGTCAACTATATAAAAATAGCCTTCTTCATCCATTGTAGCGATGTCTCCTGTATACATCCAGCCGTCTTTCAGTACATTGGCTGTTTCTTCAGGCTTTCCTTTGTATCCCCTCATTACCTGAGGTCCCTTGACAATCAGTTCACCCGGTTTGCCGACAGGCATATCAGTTACACCGTCATCGAGGTCGACAATGCGAGCCAGCGTATCAGAGCAGGGAAGGCCTACACTACCAACTTTTTGTTTTCCGTTAAAAGGATTCATGTGAGTTACGGGACAGGTTTCCGTCATACCGAAACCCTCCGAAATGTAGGCTCCCGTGAGTTTCTGGAATTCCTGAATTACTTCGACAGGCAGAGGTGCGCTTCCGGAAAAAGCTCCTTTAATACAACTCATGTCCGTTTTCTTCAAATCGGGATGGTTCAGCATACCGATATACATGGTCGGAACCAGGGGCGTAAAGGTCGGCTTGTATTCCCTAATTGCCTGCAGTAAAGGTTCAGGCTGCGGCCGGGGAATGAGAATCTGATTCCATCCCATATAAACGCTCAGATTCATGGTTGTAGAAAGTCCAAACACATGGAAATAAGGCAATGCGCCCAACATTACTTCTTTTCCTTTTTTAAATGTTGGGAACCAAGCATCTATCTGCTGTACCTGCTTGCTGAGATTTCCATGAGTCAGGATAACCCCCTTGGACACACCGGTTGTGCCGCCTGTATACTGGTACATGGCAACATCGTCGAAAGTGAGTTTTACTTTCGGCGGATTGGGCTGATACTTGGCAATGCAATCCATCCAGCGATAGACGTCAGGGGTGGCCGGAACATCAGCGAAGGGAAACTTCTTTAATTTTTTCCCGAGAAATCTTTTTATCGGATTAAGAAAATCGCCGATGCCCATGTAGACGATCTGTTTGATCTTCGTCTTGGGCCGAAGAGCGATCATGCGCTTACCGAGAGCATCAATGGTAATGAGGACTTTAGATTCGGAATCTTTGAATTGGTGTTCCAGTTCGGGATCCGAGTAGAGAGGATTATTCATGACAACGATGGCGCCGATCTTCAAGATAGAATAGTAGGCGACAACGCAGGGAATACTATTGGGCAGGAGAATCGAGACGGCATCCCCTTTCTTGATTCCGAATTCCGTCAGGCAGGTGGCGAAACGATCCACCTGATCCTTGAACTGACGATATGTCAGCTTATATCCTACAAACACCATGGCTGTATCATCAGGAAAATCTTTTGCCGATTTTTCCAGATAGTCCGGCATGGTCAGTTCTCCATACTTGATATTTTCCGGAACACCTTTTTCGTATGATTTCAACCAGGGTTTGCTCTCATAAGTTATATTTTCTGCCATAGTATATACTACCCTCCCTATTTCAATTTTTTTGTTGCGGCATTATACTCCGCCGGCGTTTAAATTCAAACACATTTTTGTATTTTGATAAAAAAAGGCCCGGTCTGAAATCAGTCCGGGCCTTTAATAAACAAATGACTTTGAATATTTACTTAACTTGCGCAAACATCAACGGGAGCCTTAGTTTCTTCCAATCCCATAGCCTTGACAACGATTTCGGCTATATCCAAAGCAACCATTGTTTCCGTCTTCTGTCTGTCTTTGATTCCGTCAGAAATCATGGTCAGACAGAATGGACAGCCGACAGCCACCGTGCTAGCGTTTACAGCGATAGCCTGATCGGTACGCGCATTATTAATTCGGTCACCATGTTCCTCCATCCACATTCTGGCTCCACCGGCACCGCAGCAGAAGCTCTTGGAGAGATTGCGTTCCATTTCAACAAGATTCGTTCCGGGGATAGCACTCAAAATACTCCTGGGCTGATCGTAAACTTTATTATAGCGACCTAGGAAACAGGAATCATGATAAGTGAATGTCCCATCCAGTTTCTGCGTAAATTTAATCTTACCCTTCGCAATCAGGTCGGCGATAATTTCGGTGTGATGGTAAACCTCATAGTTGCCGCCAAAGTTCGGGTAATCTTTCTTGATACAGTTATAACCATGAGGACAAATGGCGATAATCTTTTTTACGCCATAGCCGTTCATGATCTCGATATTGGCCTGAGCCTGAGACTGGAAAAGATAATCGTTACCACCGCGCATCGCCGAATCGCCGCAGCAGCCTTCTTCTGTTCCCAAAATACCAAAGCTGACACCGGCCGCCTGCAGAATCTTGGCAAACGCAACAGATATCTTTTTGCCGCGGTCATCGAAAGAACCGGAACAGCCGACGTAGAAGAGATATTCCACGTTGGGATCTTCAGACAGAGTTTTAACACCCAGTTCTTTAGCCCAGTCACCGCGCATATGAGCTCCGATACCCCAGGGATTCGAGTTGTTTTCCATATTGCGGTAAGTCAATTGCAACTCCGGAGCGAAATCCGCTTCCGTCAGAACTTTGTAGCGGCGCATATCGATAATCTTCTGCACATGTTCAATCGAAGATGAACAGTTTTCCATGCAATACATACAGTTGGTGCAATCCCATAGTGTATTGAGATCAATAACATCGCCCACCAGAGCTTTTTCCGGAGTCTCGCCTTCCGCAGCTTCAGCGGGAGCAGATGATTCCGCTCCTTCCGCTGCCGGAACAACAGACTTGGCCGCCGCCAGAGGAGCTTTTTCCAGCCAGTAAGTTTTAAGATCCTGAACCAGCTTTTTCGGAGACAAATGTTTACCGGTCAAATAAGCGGGACAACCATCCTGACAGCGTCCGCACTTCGTGCAGGCGTCGGAATCAAAAATCTGTTTCCAGGTGAATTCTTCCAATTTCGATACGCCGAAGGACTCCTGATTTTCAATATCGCGAATCGGCTCTACATATCCGGTAGGTTTCAATGTTGCAAAGAAATGATTGGCCGGTGTTGTAATGATATGCAGCAGTCTGGAATAAGGAATGTAAGCAATAAAACCCAGAGCGATAAATGTATGTGTCCACCAGGATATCTTGTGCGCCGTTTTCGCACTTTCAATATCCATTCCCGAAATAATATTGGCCAGAGTCCAGCCGACAAATGAAGCTGTTTCCCATGTTGCATAACCTGTGGAGGGATCTTTTGTGGCGTGAATACGCAAAGCTTCAATGATGAATCCGGTGATAATGATACCGGCAATCAGCAAAAGAGCAACGGCGTCATCGGTAGTATTATCCGATGTGCCTTTGTAACCGAGACGATCCGGTTTTTGAACGTACCGGCGAAAAGCTGCCATCAACACTCCGATGAGAACCAACAGACCGAACAGATCCATCAGGAAGGAAAATCCCAGATAAAAGCTGCCGCGCAAAAACGCCCAGCTAAACAAAGGTTCCGTGATATGGAATTCTCCGGCATCAAAAGCTGCTCCGAAAATTAAAACAAAAAAGCCAAAAAAGATGCAGCCATGCATAATTCCCGGGTAAGCGTCTTTCCATGTCTTGACCTGTAAAAGTCCGTTCATAATGAGAGCTTTTATTCTTGCCGGAAGTTCGTCCACGCGGATTTCATCCTTACCCATCGCTTTCCACAGCTTCCAGCGTTTGTAAACACCATAAGCAAATATAGCCATGGCTATGGCAGTAAAAAGAAAAAGGAACGGCTCAAAGCTATGAGCGTTCCAGAAAACCTGACGACCTTCATTACCTATTCCAATAGGGCTAATATTTTCCATTGATCCTCCGAAATATTGAGGGTATTTGATACTTTTAACTTAATTTTCCCTCAAGTCCTTATTGACTTGAATACAAAATTATAAAATGTATAGTTTTTATATTTTTATAATCTGCTTTCGGCAACAGCTATAACCGTTGCCGAAAGCAGTTATTACTGAAATTTTTAAGCCATCAATTTCTTGCAGGCAGCGGTCAACTCGGGAACAACCTTGAAAAGATCATCCACAACACCATAATCGGCCTTGGTAAAGATGGGGGCTTCCGCATCCTTATTAATAGCCACGATGCACTTGGATGAGCTCATGCCGGCCAAATGCTGAATAGCTCCGGAAATTCCGCAAGCGATGTACAGATTCGGAGAAACAACTTTTCCGGTCTGTCCTACCTGATCTTTTTGCGGACGCCATCCGGCATCAACTGCTGCGCGGGAAGCACCGACTGTGCCTTTGAGTACGTCAGCCAGTTCTTCAAGAATCTTGTATTCATCCGGACCCTTCATACCGCGTCCGCCGGATACAATGATATTAGCTTCGGTCAAGTCAACCTTGCCGCTGGTGTCTTTCTGCACTTCCAGAACCTTGCTCTTGGGAGCATCAACAGCCACATCAACCTTGGTCACCGCGGCGGCTTTGGCGTTTTCCACAGCCGCGAACACGTTGGGGCGAAGCGATGCCATCGCCGGGGTGGTATTGAAGACTACATCGGCGAAGCACTTGCCGGCGTACATGGGACGAATTGCTACAAATTTTCCGCCATCTACTTTGATATCAGTACAATCAGTGGCGAGACCACCGGCCAATTTAGCAGCTACGCGGGCGGAAAGATCCTTGCCCTGAACGGACGCGCCAAACAGTGCGATTGCCGCATCGTTATCTTTTAATATTTTGGCAACCACCTGAGCGTGTGCTTCGGTAACATAAGGTTCCAAAGCCGCGTTGTCGCCTACAAAAACTTTATCCACACCGAATTTACCCAATTCGGCAGCCAGACTTTCTATACCTGAACCAAGCAGAATGGCGCTGACTTCATCTCCTGTCTGATCAGCCAGTTTTCTGGCTGCGGAAGCAAGCTCAAAACTTACTTTACGCAGGGCGCCGTCTCTTTGTTCTGCAATTACAAATATTCCTTTTGCCATTTTTCAATTCCTCCGCTTTTAAATTAAATAACTTTAGCTTCTTCCCTGAGACACCGGGCCACTTCCGCCGCCTTCTGCGCTGCATCATCACCGCAAATTATCTTGCCGGCAGCTCGGGCTGGGGGCGGAACAACTTTGGCTACTTTGGCTTTCACATCTGTGGCAATTCCCAAAGCCGCCGCGTTTTTCACATCCACTGGTTTCTTCTTGGCTTTCATAATGCCGGGAAGCGAGGCGTAGCGGGGTTCGTTGAGACCTTTCTGAGCCGTTACCACGCAGGGTAAGCTGGTTTCTATTGAGAGCTGTGCTCCTTCTATCGGCCGAATAACTTTCACGGAAGATCCGGCAAAATCCAATTTGGTGACCAGAGTCAACTGGGGAATTCCCAGCAGTTCGGCCAGCATTGCTCCGACCTGACCGGAGTCATCGTCAATGGCGCGCTGTCCGCAGAAGATAATGTCATGGGGCAGTCCTTTAATAGCAGCGGCCAGGGCAGACGCCGTGACAAAAGCGTCGGCGTTATCCAGAGCGGGATCACTGATATGAATGCCTTTATCCGCACCCATAGCCAGAGCGGTTCTGATTGTTTCCATTGCTCTTGCCGGTCCCACGGAGACAATCGTTACATCCCCGCCATTTTTTTCTTTAAGTTTCAGAGCTTCTTCGACGCCGAATTCATCATAAGGATTCATGACCCATTTAATCTGGCCATCTTCTATTCCTGATCCGTCAGCTTTGACCTTGATCTGGGCTTCAGTATCCGGTACCTGTTTTACACATGCGATAATATTCACTTTGTCCAACCTCCTTCTTCTGCACATCTTTCTTTTGAGGGAAAAACACGCATTTTTATTTTTTCTTTGTAGGTTTTATAAAAAAGTCCGATTCCCCTTTTCCAGGGAACCGGACTTAATGTTTTACAGTCTATTTTTGACGATATCGTCAACAACTGATGGATCGGCCAGCGTGCTGGTGTCACCCAAGTTGCCCAGATCGTTGGCGGCAACTTTCTTCAAAATTCTTCTCATGATCTTGCCGCTGCGTGTTTTAGGAAGACCATCGGCCCACTGAATCTTGTCGGGTGTCGCGATGGGTCCGATAACCGTGCGGACATGAGCAATCAATTCTTTCTTCAGAGCATCGGATTTCTCCACACCGGTCTTCAGGGTTACGTAAGCATAAATGCCCTGACCCTTGATTTCATGAGGCATGCCGACAACGGCGGCTTCTGCAACAGACTTATGAGCAACCAGTGCGCTTTCGACTTCGGCTGTTCCCATGCGGTGACCGGAAACATTGATAACGTCGTCGATACGGCCGGTAATCTGATAGTAGCCGTCTTTATCGCGGCGGCAGCCGTCACCGGTTACATAGTAGCCGGGGAACTGTTCAAAGTAGGTTTCCTGGAATCTCTTGGGATCGCCGTAAACGCCTCTCATGATGCCGGGCCATGGTACTTTGATGCACAGAGCGCCGCTAGCTACTGTATCGGTAAATTCTTTTCCTTCATCGTCAACCAACACCGGCTGTACGCCGAAGAAAGGCAGTGTAGCCATACCGGGTTTGATTTCAATCGCGCCAGGGAGCGGTGTAATCAAAATTCCACCGGTTTCAGTCTGCCACCAAGTGTCCACAATGGGGCATTCGCCGCGGCCGATCAGGTTGAAATACCAGTTCCATGCTTCGGGGTTGATCGGCTCGCCGACTGTACCCAGCGTGCGCAGACTGGAGATGTCGCAACTCTTTACGAACGTATCGCCTTCTTTAGCAATAGCGCGGATAGCGGTCGGAGCTGTGTAGAAAATGTTGACCTTGTATTTCTCGACTACCTGCCAGAAGCGGCTGTAGGTCGGATAATTGGGAACGCCTTCAAACATAACGGATGTTGCGCCATTGCAGAGAGGACCGTAAAGAATATAGGTATGACCCGTAACCCAGCCCAGGTCGGCGGTGCACCAGTACATGTCGCCGTCATGATAATCGAAAACAATCTTGTGAGTGTAGGAGCCGTAAACCAGATAACCGCCCGTAGTGTGCATAACACCCTTGGGTTGTCCGGTGGAACCTGACGTATAAAGGATGAACAATGGATCTTCGGCATCCATCTCTTCCGGTTTGCAATTGGCGTCAACTTTCTTCATTTCTTCATGATACCATTTGTCGCGGCCGGCGGTCATTTCACACTTAATCTTGTCGCCGACTCTCTGGACAACGATAACTGACTTGACGGATGGACATGATTTTAATGCATCGTCGGCAGTCGCTTTCTGGGGAACAGCCTTATTGCCGCGGAAAGTTCCATCGCAAACAACCAGAACCTTGCCTTCGCAGTTGACAATTCTGTCACGAAGAGCGTCAGCACTGAATCCGCCGAATACGATACCATGAATGGCGCCGATACGTGAGCAGGCCAAAGCGGCAATGCCCAACTCGGGAACCATCGGCATGTAAAGAATAACACGGTCGCCCTTCTGAACGCCTTGGGCCTTCAGAACATTGGCGAACTTGCAAACTTCTTCATGCAGCTCTTTATAGGTTATTGCTCTTGCTTCGCCCGGTTCGTTGCCTTCCCACTGAATAGCAACCTGATTGCCGCGTTTTTCGAGATGTCTGTCCAGACAGTTGTAAGAAATGTTGAGTTTTCCACCTTCAAAGAATTTAACGTAGATGGGACCTTTTTTAATGTCAAAGTTGTAATCCATAACCTTGTCCCATTTTTTGAACCAGGTTACCTGCTGTTCGGCTATTTCCGCCCAGAATTTCTCGGGCTCTTCCACTGAACGCTTCCAGAGTTTGTCGTAAGCTTCTCTGCCGCTTACCCAGGCTTTTTTCTTCGCCGCTTCCGGAATCGGATATATTTCCTTTAATTGAACTTTTGGTGCATCAGCCATGATATTTCTTCCTCCCTATTTTTTTATGATTTTAACGTCTTTAGTAACGCCTTGATACCGGCAACGCAATTACTCTAACTACTTATATTGTATGACATTTTATGAACAGAGGTCATAATTTGACTGCAAGTCATGTCTGCCTTGGGATTTTCCCTACCTTAAGATCGCTTTGATGTCAAGAAATATTTAAGAGCACGATGCGCTATTTAAAAGCACAACATGAGGCCATCTATCTCGGGAAGTCTCATGATGAGTATTACAATTAGTGAGAGAGACAGATATTACTGAAATTTCTAGTCATTACGGCGAAAAACCAGTCTAAATATTTCTTGACAACTTTTATTATTTTGTGTTACGCACAACAAATTTATCTTGCGCTTGGCGTTGAGAAACAATCTCTATATTCAGTAAAAGCGCAGGATATCAGAGAAGTTGGAGTCGCTTCGGGAAATGCCCGTTTCCGGGAGCGGTAAATTTGATCTTTTCCAATTAAGGAGGAAAGAATGAAGAAATTTTGGTTAGTTTTGTTGTCACTGGGGTTGATCATGGCCTTCAGTGTGTCAGCCTTCGCGGTTGACGTTAAAGTCAGCGGCGAATATTATGCCGCTGGTTTGTATTTAAATAGAATTAATACAACTGGTGGTCACGGAGATGGAACTGACATAGCTGATTATAATGTTGGGAGCACAGCCTTTTATTTTCAGAGACTGCGCGTGGGCACGGACTTTATCGTATCTCCCTGCCTGAAACTGGTCACCCGTTTTGACGCTATGGAAAGAATCTGGGGCGGCGCAAGATCATATCCTGGATATGGTGGAGCCTCACCACATGAGAATTCCGGCCTTGATTCTACATCCGCAGGTACCAGAGCAGAAAACGAAAATATCGCTTTCGACCTGGTTTACATTGATTATACAGCACCCGTTGGCCAGTTCCGCGTTGGTTATCAGAAAGAATCTACATGGGGAACAATTTTCGGCAATAACGGCGAAGCAACTCCCACCGGTCAGATCAGATATGATGGAACCTTCGGAGCATTTTCTGTTGTAGCCATGATCGCTAAAATGACTGATTTCAGTTATAGCGCTGTTACCTATGAAGATCAGACCGACCATGATTACGACTCTTACAGAGTTGGCGGTATTTACAAATTCAAGAATGACAAAGTCAACGGCGAAGCCGGCGTTCTCTTGATTTACGGCCGCGATGCAACACACAAGCATGAAGGGTCTTCTTCCTATATGACCAGAGCTTACACCGTGAACCCCTATTTTAAAACCGCGATTGGACCGGTAGCTCTGCAGGGTGAAGGTTTTTATACCTTTGGTGATTCTAAGGATTATGATGCCGAAGGCAATACTTATACTGACGTAAAAATTGATGCATGGAGACTTTTCCTCGATGGCGCTGTTAAGGTTGGCATTGTCAACGCGGGACTCTCTGTTGCATGGCTTTCCGGTGACGATACAAGTACCAGCGATAGAGCTGAAGGTTACAGCAACGCTGGTATAGATTGGAATCCCTGCTTGATTATGTTCAACAACGATATTATTAACTACTGGGTAGGCGGCCTTGCTAGCGGTCATGACGGCAACATCGGCGGTCCTATGAGCAATGCCTGGTTCTTCCAGGGCAGAGTTGGTGTCAACCCGACACCTCAGTTGAATGTTCTGCTGTCAGTTTCTCACGCTTTTGCAGACAAGAAACCATCCGGATTCGCCAACGGTACCTATGGTACGGAAATTGATCTTACCGGTACCTACAAAATCACCAATAACCTGTCCTATATGCTGGGCGCAGGCTATCTCTTCACTGGTAATTACTATGGTGATACTTGCATAGATCCAATTGTTGATAATGATTTCATCCTTATTAACAAACTTACTCTTACTTTCTAAGAGTAAAAGCTTTATCGTTTAATCTCTGAACTAGACCCCGGGAGGGCGGGTAACCTCCCGGGGTTTTTTAATGAGCCTTGATTTTTCGAAACGTAGTGCACGAAAAATCTTAGAGCGAATTATCCCAGGAGCGAAGCGACGCGGGAAGTGAAACGCACTGGAACTTGATGGTCGAACTATCCCAGGAGTCCACGACATGTCGGGAAGACGCGGGATAATGATTTCCTATCTTCAGTAACGAAGCGCACCAGAACTTGCTGGATAAACTATCCCGCCTATACAAGACAGCAAGAAAAATCAGAAGTAAATACTCAGGATGAATTCATAATAATAAAATTTATAAAAAAACAAAATAATGTCTTTCTTTCAATGACTTAAAATCATCTTGACTATCATTTTGTTTTATGCTAGCGAATAAACAATAATATTTTGCACATAACTTGAAAAGTACTTCCGTTAAGGTGCATCATATTAATGATGTTGGAGTTGCTTTAGGGGGAATACCCGTTTCCCCAAAAGCGTTAATTCTACTCTTTTCTATTTTAAGGAGGAAAGAATGAAGAAATTATGGTTAGTTTTGTTGTCACTGGGGCTTATCATGGCCTTCAGTGTGTCAGCCTTCGCGGTTGACGTTAAAGTCAGCGCCGAATATTTCGCCGGCGGATTGTATTTAAACAAGACTCAAGTATTTACAAACCCTGATGGTGCAGATGCTGATACCAGCACAGCCTTCTTTTATCAGAGACTGCGCATGGGTACAGACTTTATCGTATCTCCCTGCCTGAAACTGGTCACTCGTTTTGACGCCATGGAAAGAATCTGGGGCGGCGCAAGATCAAATCCGGGATCTGGTGGAGATTATTACGGCTATTCCTATGGAGGTGGAACGCGGGCGGAAGGTGAAAATATTTCCATCGATCTCGTCTACATTGACTATACATCACCCATTGGACAGTTCAAAGTCGGTTATCAGCAGGATTGGGTTTGGGGAACAGTTTTTGATAACTGGGGCGAAGGAGCCACTGTAGGCCAAATCCAGTATTGGAAAAATTTTGGCCCGCTCACTCTTTTAGGCATATATGCCAAGGAAACAGACAACAGCTTTAGCGCTATTACAAGTTCCTCAACAACCGATCTGGATTACGATTCCTACCGTATGGGCGCCATTTATAACTTCAAGGGCAATAACGTAGCAGGCGAAACCGGTATTCTCCTTTCCTATGATCGCGATGCAACTAATAGAGCAAATTTCAAGCCTACTCATAAGTCCAACATTTACATGATAGCACCGTATGTTAAAACCAAGATTGGACCAGTCACCCTTCAGGCGGAATTAGAGTATGCATGGGGCGACGCGATGAAACTGGAAGATGGAAACACTGACCCCAATGTTAGCTTAAGCGAATTGGGTGTCTTTCTTGATGCCTCTGCCAATTTCGGTATTTTTAACGTAGGCGGTTCCGCTGCTTACATCTCCGGCGATGATCCCGGCACACAGGATAAAGTAGAAGGTGGCTATTATGTTACTGGTGGTTTGGATTGGAATCCCTGCTTAATTCTGTTCAATAATGATTTAAGATTCTGGGCAGGTTGGATCCCCGGTCACGTAGACTCATACGTCAACGACATAATGTACAATGCCTGGTTCTTCCAAGGCAGAGTCGGCGTGAAACCCACTCCCCAGTTGGATGTACTGCTTTCAGCATCTTACGCATTTGCCGATAAGAAACCAGATACTCTTAATACTGGTTACAGCTTTGCTAACGGAACTTACGGAACGGAAATTGACCTTGTCGGAAACTACAAGATTACCAATAACCTGTCCTATATGCTGGGCGTAGGTTATTTGTTCACTGGCGATCTGTTCAAGGGATATGACGATTTACCGTGGGAAATGAGTATCCAGGATAATTTCATTCTCATCAATAAACTGACACTCACGTTCTAAAGAGTGGCTCGCCCCGGCGGATGCTGGGTTTAAACTTTTGACTAAACCCCGGAAGGATGTAAATCCTCCCGGGGTTTAAATTTTGAAGTGCTGGTATCGTGTCCCGTAAATAAATTGTCATATCGACCGAGAGCGAAAATGTCGTTCCATATCCTCCGCTGGCGGAGGTATCCCGATGCGAAATCGGGACGGCGGTGGATAAAGAACTTATTTGTAAATTGAACGAAGATTCTGGCTATATTAACACATCAACACCCTTAATCCCCCGCCAGCGGGGGACACACAAGTACATTATGACAGAAAAGTTAATTGTGAAACAGTCTCTTTGGCCGTTACGACAAGGTCTTATTGAAACGTCACACTAGACGAATTATCTCAGGAGTCCACGACATGTCGGGACGACGTGGGATAATGATTCCCCATCTTAAGAAGCGTAGCGTACTGAAGCTTGCTGGACAAATTCCTAATTCAAGAAATTTCTTGACCGGACATCCGGGCATATTGATACATATTACAATAGTTTAAATCACCTTGACTTTCCTATTATCTTATGTTAGTTTCAACATCAACAATGTTTTGCACTTTTTACGAAAAGTACGTCTCGTAAAAATGCAGAATATTGAAGATGCAGTGGCTTGGAGAAATACCCGTTTCCCCAAAGCAGGTTTTATCCACTCTTTAATTATAAGGAGGAAAGAATGAAGAAATTTTGGTTAGTTTTGTTGTCGCTGGGGCTAGTCATGGCCTTCAGTGTGTCAGCCTTCGCGGTTGACGTCAAGGTCAGCGGCGAATATTATGCCGCTGGAATGTATCTGGACAATACAACATTAAGAAAAACAGCAGAAAATTATTATTATTATGTGCCATCTGGACAAAGCTTAGCACTTGTTGACGGCGGCGGTCCTGCCGGCTACTCCACTGCCTTCTTTTATCAGAGGCTGCGCGTGGGTATGGACTTTATCGTATCCCCCTGCCTGAAACTGGTCACCCGTTTTGATGCCATGGAAAGAATCTGGGGCGGGGCAAGATCAACCCCCGGTTCTTCTGGCAACTTGGGAGGTTTGAGTCAACTCGGGACGTACTCGGATTATGACATGGGCTCAGCAGGAACCACAGCGGAAAATCAAAACATCGCCTTTGACTATGCCTATATTGATTACACTTCTCCCATCGGTCTTTTCAGGGTCGGATATCAGGAGGATGAAGTTTGGGGAACCGTGTTTGCGAATAGCTCGAAACCACTCGGCCGAATTACATACGCTGTGAAAGTCGGTCCATGGACAGGGGTGGCTTATATCGGAAAATTTAAAGACATTAGCTATTCAGCAGTAAACACCAGCGGCATGGGCTCCAACAGAACCGACTCTGATGTGGATCAGTATGTCGTAGCCGGCAACTATTCTTTTAAGGATGGTGCGGTTGGTCTGTTGATAAAACACGTCCGTTCCGCATATGGCAGAGACCTAAGCTCAGTTAGCCCATATGCACCCGGGGTTAAACAACAAATCACTATATTAGACCCCTACGTTAAAGCACAATTCGGTCCGGTCAAAATTCAGGCTGAGGTTCTTTATGGCTTCGGTGATTATATTAAATGGGAAGAAAATCCTGCTGGATCTCCTTTCCCCGATTTTTTATACGAAAATGTGAGACTGGACAATTGGGCCGGCTGGGTTGATGCGACGGCTGATTTAGGTAAGGTTTATGTTGGCGGTAGCGTTGCTTTTGTTTCCGGTGATGACGGGGCAACCAAAGGTGCAAAAGAAGGTGGTATAATAACAGGAGGAACCGATTGGAATCCCTGTTTGATTCTGTTTAACTTTGATCGTTATTACTGGGCTGGATCGCTGCCTGGTTACACAGGAACCCAAAATCCAAACCTGAAAGATTTTACTTTAAAAACAGATGACTCAGGAATGACCAATGCCTGGTTACTCCAGGGCAGAATTGGTGTGAAACCGACACCACAGTGGGATATTGTGGCTTCACTTTCTCACGCGTTCGTTGATAAGAAACCTGTTTTCAACAACGGTTATTACCCTCCTGCAAGCGTGCCTCCTACTACTGTAGGTTTAGGTGGTAATCCTACCCAAGCTACCAACGGCACTTACGGTACGGAAATTGATATTACCGCTACTTACAAAATCACCAATAACCTGACCTACATGCTGGGCGCAGGTTATCTCTTCACCGGTGATTATTTTAAAGGTACCACAAACAACGATGTTACAGATGACTACATGCTACTCAACAAACTTACTCTTAGCTTCTAAGAGAGCTTTAGTTTAACCTTTAAACCAACCCCCGGAAGGATGCAAATCCTCCCGGGGGTTTTTTAATGAGCCTTGATTTTTCGAAACGTAGTGAACGAAAAATCTTAGAGCGAATTATCCCAGGAGCGTAGCGACGCGGGATAATGAAATCCCCAAGCATCAGAAGCGCAGCGCACTGAGGCTTGCTGGACGAATTATTCCAGGAGTCCACGACATGTCGGAACGACGTGGGGAGTGAAACTCTAATTCAGAAAGTGAAACATATCGGAATTGGATAGTCGAGCTATCCCCGAAGCGCGGCGTAGCGGGATAAAGAGAATCTTCAGAAACGAAGTGCGCTGAAGATTGATGATCGAACTATCCCAGGAGCAAAGCGTATTGAATTTTTTTGTACGAACTGTCCATTGTGCAAAGCAAAGAGATATACTCCCCACGGATAGACTGTACTATCCTGCGTAAGCAAAGATAGTAACCTTTCCTTCTCGTTGATATCATACTGTGTCATGTTTGATACAATATTTCCTTGACACGCAGAATTGTTTTTCATATACTCCCCCCGCAAAAGAATTTGTTATTAATCTTTTCATAGAAATAAGATATTTAGAAGTCAGAGTCGCTTTTAGAAAATACCCGTTTTTTAAAAGCATAAATTGTTAACTCTTTTTTTATTAAGGAGAAAAGAATGAAGAAATTTTGGTTGGTTTTGTTGTCACTGGGGCTGGTCATGGCCTTCAGTGTGTCAGCCTTAGCGGTTGACGTCAAGGTTAGCGGTGAATATTATGCCGCCGGATTGTATTTAAATAAAACTAGTGTAATGGATGAATGGGTTAATTCTAGCGGTGTGACAATCTATAACTACTCTCCCAGCACAGCTTTCTTTTACCAGAGATTGCGCGTGGGTACGGATTTTGTCGTATCTCCCTGCCTGAAATTGGTCACCCGTTTTGATGCTATGGAAAGAATCTGGGGCGGTGCCAGAAGCAGTACAGGAACAACTCTGGCTGTGGATTCAGCGGGAACCCGTGCAGAAAATGAAAACATCGCGGTTGACTGGACCTATATTAATTACGTAGCGCCTGTCGGTACTTTTGACGTCGGTTATATGAATTCCGGAGCCACGGGAACAATATTCGGCAACAGTGCTGTCCCCGCAGGAAGAATAAAATATTATTCTCCCCTTATCAAAGATGCCATAAACATTAATGCCGATATTACAAAAACAACTGACAAGAGCGCCTCGGCCGTTACTTCTGCAAGCGCCACGGATTTAGATAAAGATGCGTATGCAATTGAAGGTGTTTACAACTTCAAAAACGATAAGGCATCGGGCAAGGCGGCCTTTAAAATCGTTTACACTCGTGATGCTACAAAAAGAGTTTCAGACGAATATAAACAAACTTATTTCACGTTTACACCATGGGCCATTGCCAAAATCGGACCTGTGGCTTTACAGGCGGAAATCAACTGGGCAACGGGCAACTACAGCGAATTTGATACTACCGCATCGGATGTTAAACTGGATAATTTGAGCGCTTTCGTTGACGCCACAGCCACTTTCGCTCCCATCTATGTTGGCGGCACGTTTGCTTATGTATCCGGCGACGATCCGGGAACTACGGATAAAAAAGAAGGCGGCTCCCTTAAAGGCGGCTACGACTGGAATCCCTGTTTGATCATGTTTAATTACTACGATACGGCCAACTGGGTTGGCACTATTTACGGCTACGAAAGCTCCGCAGTCAATGGCGGGATGAACAATGCCTGGTTCTTCCAGGGCAGAGTTGGTGTAAAACCCACTCCTCAGTTGGATGCCATGCTTTCAATTTCTTACGCAACAGCCGACAAGAAACCGTCAGGTTACGCCCATAGCACTTACGGTACGGAAGTTGACCTTACCGGCACTTACAAGATCACCAATAACCTGTCCTATATGCTGGGAATCGGTTATCTCTTTACCGGTGATTATTTCAAAGGTTTCGATACAAATGCAAACATTGCTTCAACATCAATTAGCAATGATTTCATTCTCATCAACAAACTTACTCTTACTTTCTAGGAGAGTAGTTGTTTAATTTTCATATTGCCCCCGGGGGAAAAGACGTTCTCCCGGGGGTAATTTTTTCATTACCCCTCCAAAAATGTAATTGACAAAACATTCTCCGTCATATTATCGATTCTGAAAGAAGTATAAAGGAGGAAAGAATGAAGAAATCTTGGTTAGTTTTGTTGTCACTGGGGCTGATCATGGCCTTCAGCGTGTCGGCTTTCGCGGTTGACGTCAAGGTTAGCGGTGAATATTATGCCGCTGGGATGTATTTGAATAAAACCAGTTTAAATGATACCATTAATCAGGATGATGGTTATCCGGGATTGAGCACAGCCTTCTATTTTCAGAGACTGCGCGTCGGAACAGATTTCGTAGTATCTCCCTGTCTGAAACTGGTCACTCGTTTTGACGCTTTGGAAAGAATCTGGGGCGGAGCGAGAAGTTCAACCGACACAACTGCGGATATAGATTCGGCAGGCACCCGTGCGGAAAATGAAAACATCGCCGCTGACTGGGCTTATATTAACTATGTATCGGCCATTGGCGCTTTTGATGTTGGTTATATGAATTATGGAACCACGGGAACAATCTTCGGCAACAGTTCTGTACCCGCTGCGCGGATAAAATATTATTCCAACCCCATTATGAATTCCATAAAAGTTAACGCTGATTTTACAAAAGTAGGCGATAAGAGCTATTCGGCCGTTAATTCATCAGCAACATGGACGGATGCGGATAAAGATGCGTATGCCATTGAAGGAGTTTATTCATGGAAAGACGGCAAGGCGGCTGTGAAAATTATTTACTACCGTTATGCCGATACAAAACCAAGTACTAACTATATAAAAAATTATTTTCTTTTCACGCCTTATGTCATTGCTAAAGTCGGTCCTGTAAATATACAGGCGGAACTTAACTACGCCACCGGCGATGACAGTAACTATGACAACATAGCTGCTGGCGATGATGTTAAACTCGAACAAATCAGCGGATGGGTTGATGCGACCGCTAATTTCGGTATGTTCAATGCTGGCGGCACCGTTGCTTATGTATCCGGCGATGATCCCAATACAACAGATAAGAAAGAAGGTGGTACTCTCACCGGCGGTGTTGATTGGAATCCCTGTCTGATTCTATTCAACAATGACATTAACTACTGGGTAGGCAGACTCTCCGGTTATGATGGTTCAGTTGCTAGCGGCAAAATGACCAATGCCTGGTTCTTTCAGGGCAGAGTTGGTGTAAAACCAACCCCTCAGTTGAGTGCTATGCTTTCAGTTGCTCATGCAATGGCCGATAAGAAACTGGCGAGTTACGCTAATGGCACCTACGGTACGGAAATTGATCTTGCCGGCACTTATAAAATCACTGACAACCTGTCCTATATGCTGGGCATTGGTTATTTATTTACCGGTGATTACTTCAAGGGTTCTGATAACCCGAGCTACGAACTTGTTGATGATTACATTCTTGTCAACAAACTTACTCTTACTTTCTAGGAGAGTAGTTGTTTAATTTTCATATTACCCCCGGGAAAAAAGACGTTCTCCCGGGGGTAATTTTTTCATTACCCCTCCAAAAATGTAATTGACAAAACATTCTCCGTCATATTATCAAAACAAAGGAGGAAAGAATGAAGAAACTTTGGTTAGTTTTGTTGTCGCTGGGGTTGATCATGGCCTTCGGTGTGTCAGCCTTCGCGGTTGACGTTAAGGTTAGCGGTGAATATTATGCCGCCGGAATGTATTTAAACAAAGTCGGGGTTGACGAGCATCCCGGTGACGAGCAAATAAGCACAGCGTTCTTTTTTCAGAGACTGCGCGTCGGAACCGATTTTGTCGTATCTCCCTCACTAAAGCTGGTTACCCGTTTTGATGCCATGGAAAGAATCTGGGGCGGCGCCAGATCAAATCCTCAAGATTATGATATGTGGCAATCTGCAGGGACTTATGCGGAAAACGAAAACATTGCTTTCGACATTGTTTATATTGATTACAATTCTCTCATAGGCCGATTTCAGATTGGTTATATGCCGGATTATGTCTGGGGAACCGTTTTCAACAATTGGTCCACTCATCCCACCGGACAAATTAAATACTCAGTACCAGTCGGGCCATTTACTCTTATCGCCATTTACGCAAAAGAATGGGATAACAGCTACAGCGCTCTGAATTCTTCATACACTGAGGATACTGATGTGGATGCGGATTCCTACCGGATTGGCGGAATATACAAATTCAACACCGATAAGGTCAAGGGTGAAACCGGTATTCTTTTCGGATACGACCGCGACGCGACAGACAAAACCGACGGCTATCCCGACGCCTATCTGAGACGCGGATATTATATTCAGCCTTATTTCAAGGTCAAGGTCGGACCGGTTGATCTTCAGGGTGAAGTCGGTTATGAATTCGGAGATTACAAATGGGAAGATAACTCACCTAATACCAATGTGAACATCAGTGCACTTAGTGTCTTTCTTGATGCCACCGCCAATTTAGGCATGTTTTATGCGGGAGGATCCTTTGCTTATGTCTCCGGTGATGATCCCGGCACAGCAGATAAACTGGAAGGTACTTATGGAGCCGGTTTGGATTGGAATCCCTGCCTGATTCTTTTTAACAATGATGTTCTTGGTTACTGGTTAGGCGGTGTTTACGGACACACCAGTACACAAGTCAGCGGCCCGATGAACAATGCCTGGTTCTTCCAGGGCAGAATCGGTATGAAGCCCACTCCGCAGTGGGATCTCATGCTGGCAGTATCCTATGCGACAGCTGATAAAAAAGTGTCTGGCTTCGGAATTGATATTAACGAAGTTGCCAACGGCACCTACGGTACGGAAATTGACCTTGTCGGTACTTATAAAATTACCAATAACCTGTCCTATATGCTGGGCGTGGGTTATCTCTTTACCGGTGATTACTATAAAGGTGTGGACCGGCCAGTTGACAACATTGTTGACGACTACATGCTCATCAATAAGCTTGTCCTTAGTTTCTAAGAGAAAAGTTTCTTAAATTTCAAATTACCCTCGGGAGGACGAACCTTCCGGGGGTAATTTTTTTGACTAATCCTCATAAAATGTGATAAACAAATCACCACAGTGATTTATATAATACATTGTTGGAAGTACTAAGATAAAGATTTAATAAAGGAAGTCCCCCCATCAACAAGATTTACGGAAATACAACAGGTTTACGCGCCGCGCAAATAAAACAGATTGAACGCCTCGGCCACAAAGGCATCCCGCCGGAAAATATCATAACTAACGATCTGGCCCGGCAATTATCTTCTATCTCCCGTGAAATCAACCGGCAAATCGGCTTGCTCATCAGCCGCAAGGGCGAAATCAGTTCCGTTATCGTCGGCGATCATAAAAGTATTTTAATTCCTAATCTGGACGGATTTCGTTCTTCCTCTCTGCGCTTTAAAGGATTGCGGCTGATTCACACGCATTTAAACGGCGAAGAACTTTCGGACGAGGATTTAACAGACTTGTCCCATCTGCGGCTGGATCTTATCGGCGCGCTGGAAGTCAAGCAGGAAGGCTCTCCCGGCGTGATACACTGGGCGCATCTCATCGCAGAAAATCCAGATGGAGACTACTGGCTGATTATGAAGCCCGAAGAACCGCACCGGCTGCAGATAAATTTTCTTTCCTTCATTCAGGCACTGGAAGATGAGTTTGCAAGGAAACAGAAAGCACGGAAAATTGACGCGGTGGAAAAAGCCATTCTTCTGCGTGTGGAGAAGAATCCGCTCGCCGGAGCTGAAACATCGCTTGCGGAACTGGCCCAACTGGCGCGCACATGCGGCGTCGAAGTTTTTGATTCCATCGTGCAGTATCGTCCTCAACCCGACCCTAAATTCATGGTCGGACGGGGAAAGCTATCCGCCATCGATCTGAGGGCTTCGCAAATCGGCGCCAACATGCTCATCTTCGACCACGAGCTGACGCCGGCACAGGCGCGTTCCATCAGCAATTTTACCGGCTTGAAAATAATTGACCGTACTCAGGTCATTCTGGATATCTTCGCGCGGCGCGCGCACAGCCGCGAAGGAAAAATTCAGGTGGAACTGGCGCAGCTCAGATACCGCCTGCCGCGCCTGACTCATGTGGATACTTCCCTTTCCCGTCTGGCCGGCGGCATCGGTGGCATTGGTCCGGGCGAAACAAAACTGGAAATTGACCGCCGCCGCATCCGCGAGCGTATTCACCGCCTGGAAAAGGATTTAAAAGCGATAACAAAATCGCGGCGGCAACGCTCCAGCAGAAGAGAAAAAACAGGACTGCCCATTATTTCCATCGTCGGCTACACCAACGCCGGCAAGTCCACACTGCTCAACACCCTGACCCAAAGCTCGGTTTTAGTTGAAGATAAACTCTTCGCTACGCTGGACACAAAAAGCGCCCGCCTGCGTTTTCCTCAGGACACGGAAGCGATTATCACCGACACGGTCGGTTTTATCCGCAGTCTGCCGGAGGAATTATTCACCGCTTTCCGGGCAACGCTGGACGAGCTGCTCGATGCCGACATTCTCCTGCATGTTATCGATGCAAGCAGCAGCCAGTTTGAAGAGCAAATCGCCGCCGTGGAAAAAATTCTGGAAGATCTGGAAATTAACGGCAAGCCAACTATCCGGGTGCTCAATAAATCCGATCGCGTTGCCGACAAAGAAATGCTTCAAAATCTCTGTCGTCGTCTGGATGCTGTCGCTGTTTCGGCGCTGGATAAACGAACTCTTTTCGTATTGATGGAAAAAATAGAATCGCAGTTATCCGTTAACCACCCCTTTTCAGCCCGCTAATTTTATGCTAAGGAGAAGATATAAAGATATGGTTAGTTATTCATGAACAAGGAATTTGTTGAAATCCGCTGGCATGGCCGCGGCGGCCAGGGCGCCATAACGGCGGCAAAGATTGTTGCCGGAGCTGCCTTTATTTCCGGTTATTCAGGAGTTGTTATGGCCCCAACTTTCGGCACGGAGCGCCGTGGAGCGCCGGTTACGACATCTCTGAAAATATCCAAAGAAAAAATTTACGATTTATCACCCATCGAAGAGCCGGATATTGTTGTTGTTCTTGACCACCTGCTGCTTTCCGAAGGGGATGTAACCTGCGGCCTCAAACCCGGTGGAATCATCGTTTTGAACACACCAAAAGCTTTTGAAACATACAGTTTCAAAAATTACAGGCTGGCAACAGCAGATATAACGGCTATATCGGTAGAGGCTGGCCTTCCTCATGGTATAATCAATACGGGAATTATCGGTTCATTTGCGAAAGCCACAAATCTCCTGAATTTTGATACTCTGACTAAAGGCATTGAAGAGGAATTCAGGACAAGAAATCCCCAAAAGAACTCATTAGCCGCCAAAATAGCCTTTGAAAAAACTGTGACGCGAGATTGAAAATGGGTACCAGAAACTACAGAAGAAAAACGTCCCACAGCGAACCCGGGCCGGGTGACGGCGGAAGAACCGGTTCATGGAGGGTGGAGCGGCCGGTATTAAATACGAGCCTCTGTATCCCCTGCAAGAGGAAAACAGAGGCCTGTTTTATGTGCTGGCTTTTCTGCCCGGAGATTGTCATCTCCCGGACTATACCGCCGAAAATCGATCTGGAATACTGCAAAGGATGTGGTATCTGCGCTGAAGAATGCCCGACCAAAGCCATCACGATGGTTGACGAAGCGGCATTCTCAAAAGAGGAAAAGGATTAGGTGCAATGCATATTATAGAAAACGGAAATGTTGCCGCAGCGTTGGGCGTCCTGCTTTGCCGTGCCAATGTTATTGCCGCCTATCCCATTACTCCTCAGACTCCCCTGACAGAAAAACTCTCCGAGTATGTGGAATCAGGTAAAATGAAAGCCGAATACATTCCGGTTGAAAGCGAACATTCGGCTCTGGCCGTGTGCATTGCCGCATCATCAGCCGGAGGAAGATCCTTTACCGCCACCAGCGCCAACGGGCTGCTCTATATGCACGAACAGGTTCAGTGGGCGGCAGGCGCCAGACTTCCCATTGTAATGTGCGTTGTTAACCGCGCGGTAGGCGCTCCATGGAATGTCTGGAATGATCAGCAGGACTCGATTTCACAGCGAGACACCGGTTGGATGCAGATATATTGCGCTGACCATCAACAAATTATTGACTCGGTTATCAAAGCCTATTGGCTCGCGGAGAAGGTAAGCATCCCGATTATGGTCTGCTATGACGGCTATATTCTATCTCATACATACATGCCCTTTGATGTGCCGGATCAGGAAAAGGTTGATGCCTTTCTGCCGCCGTTTAAACCGGATTACGCTCTGAATCCCGATGAGCCTGCCAATCTCAATACAGTAACTCTTCCTGACGTCCGGCTTGATGTCCGTGGTGAGCTCGCTCACGGATATATGGAAATCAGATATCTGCTTCATGAAGAAATGCGAAAAGCACTTACCGTGGCCGCGGAAGCGGAAAAAAGATTTGCCGGTATATTTGGCCGGGGCGGCAACCCTTATATAGAACCTTATCTTTGTGATGACGCAGAATATATTGCTGTGGGATTGGGTTCTCTGACCTATCAGTTGCGTGTTTGCGTGGATGCCTTGAGAAAAGAAGGCATCAAAGTCGGCGTTATGGGCGTTCGTTTTTACCGGCCATTCCCGGATGTTGCTCTGGCCAACGCTCTGAAAGGAAAAAAAGGCGTAATCGTTTTTGAAAAGGCGTTGAGCTATGGTTATGAAGGAGCACTTTTCTCAGATTTAAAATCTGCACTTTATGAACATCTCTCGGGCACAGACGCATTGCCGGTTGTTCAGAATTTTATTTTGGGAATAGGCAACCGCGAAATTCGGACAGAAGATTTAACACAACACCTTCGGGCAGCGACAAAAGGCAGGGTTGCTCAGGAACCCGTTTGGATAGGGCTCAAACTTTAGGAGAATTTCACCAGTTTTCAAACTGGTTATTCATGAAAGAAACTGAACAAAATTGGCACAGTTTCTTCTTCCCCCTTTTTAAAAGGGGGATTGAGGGGGATTTTTAATCGGTGCAATCCCGTAAAAATCTCCCCTAACCCCTCTTTACAAAAGAGGAGAATTCAATACATGCCACCAACGAAACCCTTGCTGGCATTAAAGTTTCTTGGAGAATCAATGCAGGCGAAGACTACAATTTTAAGTTTACCGACAGAAGAATTTGTCCATCCGGGAACAAGAGCATGTACCGGCTGCGCCCTGGCCATCGCCTACAGGATAGGCCTCAAGGCTCTGGGGAAAGACACGATCCTTGTTGTGCCGCCGAGTTGTCTTACGGTCCTTCAGGGGCTCTTTCCGATTGCCTCGACAAAGCTTCCCTGCCTGAATGTAACCTTTGCCTCCACAGCCGCTGCAGCCACAGGAGTTTTGGCCACACTGAAGGTACAGGGCAAGGATAAGATTAAGGTAGCCGCATGGGCAGGCGATGGCGGAACGAGCGACATCGGTTTGCAGGCTTTATCGGGCGCGGCAGAACGTGGCGATAACTTTATCTACCTTTGCTACGATAATGAAGGGTATATGAACACCGGTGTTCAACGTTCAGGCACAACCCCTATCGGCGCCATAACCGCAAACACGCCTTTTCAGGGGAAGCTGCAACAGAAAAAGGATGTACCGGCAATCATGGCAGCACATAACTTAAGCTATGTTGCCACTTGCTCTGCCGCCTACCCCCTGGACCTTTTCGACAAGATAAGAAAATGCGTTGATATGCCGGGCACCAAATACATTCACATCCATATTCCCTGCCCGCCGGGATGGGGATATGACCCTCGATATGGAGTCAAGATCGGCCGGCTTGCCGTGGAAACCGGATATTATGATCTCTATGAAATAGTCCATGGTGAGTTCAAACTGACTGCAGCGTCCGAAAAGCTGGTGGAAAAACGCAAGCTGATACCGGTGCGTGAATATTTCCGCACACAATCACGTTTTAAAATTATTACAGATGCACAAATCGCCGACATCCAGAAGCAGATCGAAGCGAAATGGGCTAATTACTATAAACAAGACGAGTGATGCCATCTCTAAATCAAAGCGCTATCTTTGTTGACTGCATCGCCGGCGTCCTCAACGTATGATACAATACGCCTCGTCGCCTCCTCCTTGTTGCCTCGATATCATCTTTGATTTGGCGGTGACACAATTACTTCTGGCAATTGAATTTGATTGACTATCCTATATTAAAATTATTCGAACTTTATTTCTCGTTGATGGATTCCTTAATCTTGAAACCGAAATGCCGTCCGCCTTCTTCGGTATAACCTAAAACTTTATCTCCCTTGGCTAATTTCACAACCGACACCGGTTCTCCGGAAGGTTGCGTCAACCTGATTGTTTCCGCGTTTTGAAGAATAATAGAAACTTCTTTGTCGCCTGCTTTCGCCACAATATTGAGCATGGGTCTTTTTTCTATTTTAAGCCTGCCTACGGTGGAAACAATGCTTTCACCTTTTTGGTTGACGATCAGGATTTCATCTCCTGTTTTGAGTTCATCAAGATACTTAGTTTTTCCGTTGGGCATCATGACATAGGCATGAACAGCACCGGCGTTGACGCGAAAAGGTCTTGGCTCGACATAGGGATTTTCGACACTTTCCGAGTGTACCAGAAAAAAAGCGTTGCTGTAATTTCCAATCAGCATACCTTCGCCCAACTTCATATCCGTAATTGTATCGATACAGACCCTGTCGCCCATGGAAACCTTTTGCACCTCCCTGATGATAAACTCTTGCAGCACAAGTTGCGAACCAATGCCCTTGGCGAAGGCTACAATCTCTTTGATCACCGCCGGATTATCCGTACGAATGAGAACACCCCAAACACCTTTTTCGAGGATAGTTAAGGCAACTTTTGCATCCGCCATAGACGTTACAGGGAAAACGACTTTGGCACCCTGTGCAATGATATTCTCCAACGGAATAATGGTCCAGTCCTGACTCTCTACAATAGCCGTCTGGTCTTTCAAAGAAGCTATTCTCTCTTCATCTTTTTTATTTTTGATGGTGATTTCAAGGACATCTTTTCCCAATCGCAAATCGCTTTTTTGATCATCGGCGATTACACAAATCAGTCCCAGGGCTTTTACTTTTTCGACATCATCGCTATTCACCAAAACGGCATCGACACCGCTTTCAATGGCTGTCGTCACGAGATCTTTTTTCCAGTTGCGGCAATCGAGCCATACCTTTTTCATTATTTACCCTTTCCCTCAAGAATCGCCGTTGCGGCTTTCACGCTGGCATCCTCGTGAAGAATCGCCTTGATGGCTTTGATCATACGGGAAGGATCTTTATGCTGAAAAACATTCCGGCCAATAGAAACTCCTCCACCGCTGGCAAGGATGGCATTTTTGATATTATTTAAAACATCTATATCGCTTTTCGCCTTTTCGCCGCCTGCTATCAAAACCGGAACGCCGCAACCTTCTACAACAGAACGGAAGCTGTCGACATCACCCGTGTAACTTACCTTGACTAAATCTGCACCAAGCTCTGCCGCAACCCGGGCTGAATGTTTAACAACAGCGACATCGCTTTCCGTCTTTATCTTCTTGCCCCGAGTATACATCATCGCCAGAAGCGGCATACCCCAGGCCTGGCATTGTTTGGAAACTTCACCAAAATCTCTAAGCATTTCCTTTTCATCGTCGGCACCGATATTGACGTGAATGGAAACGCCATCCGCACCCAATTTGATGGCTTCTTCCACGGAACAAACCAGAACTTTCGAATTGGGATCGGGACTCAGCGACGTGCTGGCGGAAAGGTGAACTATCAGGCCGACATCGTGGCCGTGCCCGCGATGACCTGACCGAACTACACCTTTGTGAATCACGATAGCGTTGGCACCACCATCAACCACCTTGCCAATAGTAGTCTTCATATCTACAAGACCGGATATGGGACCTGCCGTTACGCCATGATCCATAGGAACAATCAGCGTCCGGCCATTTTCACGGTTCATGATACGTTCCATCCTAATCTGTTTGCCGATCATATGTTGCCTCCTGTGATTTTTATAATTAAGAAAATAAGATTTGATACTGCGTTTATTGTCAAAGACAAAACACAATGTCAAGATTATTTTAAACAATCGCGGAATAAACCAAGTAAATTCTTCTAATTAGACCCTTTCAGATATTGTTAGCATCGAAGTGCTGTCTTCATGATTTCCATATTCAGATTGCCACCGGACATGATCATAACCACTTTTTTTCCTGCAAGACTTTCCCTGATTTTGTAAGCCGCTATCAGGGAGACGGCGCCCGCGGCCTCTGCCAGATTATGCGTAGTTGTCAGCGCCATTCTAATTCCTTCAAGTATCTCGTCTTCGGTCAGAAGTACGACATCACTGATGTTGTCCTTGAGGATGGTATAGGGCAGATGGAATACAGCTCTTGCGGCCAGTCCATCGGCAACCGTATGGGCTTCATCAAGAGTTACAATTTCTCCCTTCTTCCATGAATTATAAAAGGATGCGGCATTCTGAGCTTCTACGCCAATTATCTCAATTGCCGGTTTGAGTGCACGCATTGTTTTTAAAAGCGACGCGCAACCGGCACCGCCGCCGATAGGACAAATAATAGTATCTACTCCCGGCAGGTCTTCCATGATCTCCAGTCCAATAGTGGCAAGGCCATTTAAAATTTCCGGCTCGTTGCCCTGCTGAACATAGTAATAACCGGCGCTGTCCACAAGTTCTTCGCAGTATGATTGCGCGTCGTAGAAATCATCTCCGTGGACAATAAGTTCCGCGCCGTAACTTTCTATTGTTCTGTTAATTTCAGGATTGTTGTGCTCCGGCACTACAACCGTGCAGGGCACATTAAACCATTGTCCCGCCCAAGCCATGGCCAATCCATGATTGCCTCTGGTCGCGACAAGTATTCCGGCCTCCAGTTCCTCACGGGACATATGATGGAAGAAATTGAGCGCCCCTCTTATTTTGAATGATCCGGTCGGATTGTGGTTTTCGTGCTTGACGAACGCCTCGCAACCGATAAGTCTGGAAAGTTCCGGATAATGAGTCAGGTTTGTTCTATTGAGGTACTTGTAAATAACGGATCTGGCCATGAAAGCCTTCGGCAGATTAACCTGCATACTCAACATTTCATATTTCTTCAGCATAAATCCCTCCTTTATAATTAAGGATCATATATGTTGGCTCGAATGCTATTTATAACAAATTCTCCATCTAAATATGCTTGCTTATCAGGTCGGCGTATCTGGCAGAGGCACCAATATTGGCCAGCACAGCCTCTCTTCCTTTTTCGCCACGGCTGATGATTTCTTCAGGATGAGTAAGCAGTTGAATAATTCCCCGCAGCAATTCTTCCTCGTTTTTTACCGTGATGCCGCAGCCTTCATCTTCCAGCAAAGCTCTTTCCTGGCTGAAATCTTCCATTGAAGGACCGTAAAAAATTACTTTCCCCCAGGCCGCCGCCTCTAAAATATTTTGTCCACCTTTGGGAACAAGACTGCCGCCACAATAAACAATAGTGGCCAGCGAATAAACCTTAAATAGTTCTCCGATAACATCAACGACAATGATTCGCTCGTCGTTTCTGGGACGTCCATTGTTCATATCCGAGAGTGTTATGAAATCGTTTAAATTTGCCTGCCGTAAAAGATTTATAACATCATTAGTCCTTTCAATGTGACGCGGTACAATAATGAGTTTAAAATCATGATAACGTTTTAAAATATCCTGATAAACGCTAATGACAATTTTTTCTTCACCTTCATGCGTGCTGCCGGCAACAAAAAATCTTTCGTTTCCCCGCGCGTTGAAACGCAAACATATTTCCTTTTGCAAAGCCGGTGAAACCATTGCCGCCAATCCGTCGTACTTGGCATTTCCCAGCACTTTAACTTTTGTGGAATCCAAACCGATAGCCCTGATCCTTTCCGCGTCAATCACGGAAATCATTCCGGCGGCATCCAGATTATCCAGAATTTTTCTCCAGAAAAATGCCGTCTTAAGGTAACGGCGATAAGAGCGGGGAGAAATCCTTCCATTGACCATCAATGTTTTTATCCGAAACTCTTTGCAAACACGAAGGAAATTAGGCCAAAGCTCCGTTTCCACGAGTACAAAAACATCGGCTTTAGCTAATTTGATAATTTTACGCACAACAAATGAAATATCCAGAGGGAAATAAATAAATGCGTCCGCTCCCTTGATAAATCTGCGCGCCATTTCCTGGCCTGTTTCCGTGGAAGTAGAAAAAATGACCTTTATTTCCGGCCTTTTCATTTTCAGGCACGCAACTATCGGTGCGGCGGCGGTAACCTCACCAACTGAAACCGCGTGAATCCAGACTCGCGGCCCATCCTTCAGATTAGTCAGTATTCTTAACTGTTGTCCACCTAGTTTCGGGATTATGCTTTTGCGGTATTTACCGGTAAAAATTATTTTCAATAAAAAATAGGGCGCAATAAATATCGCGGCAGCAGATAAAATAATATTGTAGAGAATATACATGGCGCTATTTTTAGATTTTTCCGCCGTAGTGTCAAGGGAATTAATGAGTCCCAAGTAATGTCCTCCGCTGGCGGAGGTGTCACGTAGTGACGGAGGTGGATAAAATTCATGTAATTCGCAACTGACCAATACTACGTATGCTTCGAAAATTTCCACCCCTTTGCCCCCGGACATTACTCACTACACACAATCAATATTTGCAATTGCGATACAGTCTTTTCGTAAAGGAATGACAAAAATGGCCAAAATTGATTTTTTATTAGATCATCAAAGATAACAACCCCGTGGTTGACAACGGCTGCTCTTTAGTATAATTTACATCTACAAAAGAAACGGGAAAATAAAAATTAAATGAAAAAAATAATAGCACCTTCGATCCTTTCCGCCGACAGCAGTAGACTGAGTGAGGAAATTGCTGCTATAGAAAAAGCCGGCGCGGACTGGATTCATATTGATGTAATGGACGGTCATTTTGTTCCCAACATTACCCTGGGTCCGGCCATAATATCAACTTTAAGAAAAACAACAAAACTCCCTTTCGATGTACACCTGATGATTGAAAATCCCGAAAGGTACATCGAATCTTTTTCTCAAGCCGGCGCGGACATTATTACAGTACATGTGGAAGCGGCTAATCATCTTCACCGGACAATCGATATCATCAAAAAGGCCGGGAAAAAAGCAGGCGTTTCATTAAATCCGGCAACATCTTTGACGCAAATCGAAGAAATTATTCACGATATCGATCTGCTGTTGATTATGAGCGTTAATCCTGGATTCGGCGGCCAGCAATTTATCAAAACCTCTTTACCAAAAATTGTCAGGGCAAAAACAATGCTGGAAGCTTCGCCATATAAAGTGCTGCTGGAAGTTGATGGAGGAGTAAATCTAAAAAACATTGGCGATATAGCTCAGGCGGGAGCCGATGTTATCGTTGCCGGTGCCGCGGTTTTCGGCAGTGACGACTATAAGAAAACGATTGCTTCATTAAAAACTGTCGCTAATAGTCAGACAACTTAGATTTCCAGAGAATAAAATAACATCTTCCATTTTCATGCTTGTTGTATGTCGGGAAGAAAATCTCCTCTGAAGAAGGGTAAAAACAAAAAACCCGCACCAAAAGGCAGCGGGCTTATTTGTTGAAGATTATGCGTTTTTACTTTGCTATTTTTGCCATTACACTTAATTACGATTGCTTATACTTTATCAAACCAAAAACAAAAATCAAGCAATATTTTTAAAAAATTGGCCGTCTACTTAAATCAACAAAGATAACAATTACTTATTGATCGCAAACAAGTATTTTAGTCAAAACCGTTGGGTGCAACTGGAAATTATAAATTTTGTGCTTGACAAGGCAAAAAAAAAGCGTATTTTTGCAAGCAATGTAAGGACTTGTTATATTAATACAACCTTTATTAAATCTTTGAAAGGAGGTTTGCGGATAATGAAAAAAATATTTGCTATTTTTGTTGCTATGCTGTTCGTTGCATCTTTATCTATTTCAGTTGTAGGATGCAAAAAAGCTGAAGAACCTGCACCGGCTCCTGCTGTTGAAACACCTGCTCCGGCTCCCGATGCTGCACCTGCAGGCACTGCAGTTCCTGCTCCTGAAGCTGCGCCTGCACCTGCAAAATAATTGCTTAATAACAATTTGCAGACAAATTAATCGGGTGTTCACTTTTTAAGTGAATGCCCGATTTTTTTATAAAGAAACAAATCTGCACCAGCGAAAACAGCCGGTATTCATTTTTTTTATTTTCTGGATTTTTGCGACATTTGTCGAAGCTTGCGCTGTTTATTCCGGCACACGCCGGATTTGCGTACGACGACAGTCGTGCGTTTGTGTTTTTATTCCTGAACAGGGAAGAGACTGTTTTTAATCAATTTCATTTTTGCCAGACGAAAAGTCAGCGCAGTCATCAGACAGCCGAAACCGTATTTCATGCTTCGGTTAAAATTTATGGATGAAGCTTCGGCAAAATAACTTGTCGGACAACTCACCTCCGCTATCGTGTAACCAAGCCAGACAATCTGGGCAAGCATCTGATTATCGAAAACAAAATCATCGGAATTATTTTTCAGCGGCAGTTTCAGCAAAAGTTCGCGGGAAAAAGCGCGATAGCCGGTGTGATATTCGGAAAGTTTTGCTCCGATTAAAATATTTTCCGTAAGGGTCAGAAAGCGATTGGCGATATATTTCCACAGCGGCATGCCGCCTTTTAAGGCATAGCCGCCTAAGATGCGGGAACCAAGGACACAATGATAAAGGCCGTTGCAGATCATTGAAGTCATCGCCGGAATCAGCTTGGGCGTGTACTGATAATCAGGATGCACCATAATGATGATGTCCGCACCCTCTTCCAGCGCCAGCCGGTAACAGGTTTTTTGATTACCTCCGTAGCCGAGATTGCGTTCATGCACAAAAACTTTCGTCAGAGGAAGATTATCTGCGACTTTCACGGTATTGTCCGGGCTGGCGTCGTCGACAAGAATAACCTTGTCCACGACGCCCTGCGCCATGACTTCATGATATGTTTTCATGATGGTTTTCTCGGCGTTGTATGCCGGCATGACCACCACTACTTTTTTATTCTGAAACATGCCTCATCCCAGCCGCTCTTTTTAAGCAAAATGAGCGTCAAGTTTCTGCTGCTGCTGCTTTGCCTCCACTGTCATTCTTTCCATCAGTTCGGCCACGGTCGGCTCATCGTGAAGCAGGCCCATTACCTGCCCTACGGGAAGCACACCTTCCTTCGTGTCGCCGTCTTCCGTGGCAACTCTGATCGCATGGAAACCGTTCGCCATGAAAGCCAGTTGTTTGGCGGTTTTCCAGCCTGCCAACATAACACCCACAAACAGTTTGAAGAAAGGCAATTTTAACTGCTTGGCAATCTCCTGCGCATGTATGAAAGCCGCCGGCAGATTTAACCCTTTCTTGACGGCTCTTTCGGCGGCATCGGTCTTCATGATACGGCAGAGTAGTCCGTCAAATCGATCCGAATACAAAGTATCCTCGACGCCTTTTTCCATGGACAGTTTTTTATAAACATCATGAAGAGGACTTTCTTTAGTTGTCATAAAGCGGGTGCCCATAGCGATTCCTTCCGCGCCCAGAGCCAGCGCCGCCGCCAGACCGCGTCCGTCACCGAAACCGCCGGTGGCGATGACGGGAATCTTCACCGCGTCGACCAGCGACGGAACCAGCACCAGAGAAGTAACATGCTCGCCATGCGCCGCCGCCTCGTGGCCGGTGGAGATAACGCCATCGCAGCCGTAATCTTCCGCACGTTTTGCATGTCGTGCGTTAACCACAGTCGCAATAACTTTACCTCCGTAAGTATGCGCTTCCTTTACTATCCAGTCACCTTTACCCAGAGAGAAATTAATAACAGGCACTTTTTCTTCCAGCAATACTTTGGCGTTTTCTGCAGCACCCGGAAATAAAAGAGTAGCATTGGCACCGAAAGGTTTGTCCGTAAGGGAACGAATCTCTTTAATCGCTTTTCGTGTCAAATCGGCATTCAGGGGACCTGTTGCCAGAATTCCCAAGCCTCCGGCATTGGAAACGGCGGCAACCATTTTGGGCGTACTTATCCAACTCATTCCGGATAAAATAATGGGATATTTGATTCCAAAAAGCTCTGTAATCCTGGTTTTCATAAAAATATTCTCCTAATTTATTTTTTGCTGTAATCGTACACGCCGCGACCGGTCTTTCGCCCGAAGCGACCCGCGCGGACAAGTTTTCTTAACATAAGAGCCGGACGGTATTTGTCGCCCAGTTCTTTGTACAAATCTTCCATAATGTGCAGCAGCGTATCAAGACCGACCAGATCAGCCAGCGCCAATGGTCCAATGGGATGATTACATCCCAGCATCATGCCCTTATCGATATCCTCGGCGGAAGCGAGTCCTTCATCCAGAACGTAGAAAGCTTCATTGAGCATCAGGCACAGTATGCGGTTTACGACAAACGCCGGAGCTTCTTTTACTACAATAACTTCTTTGCCGATTTTTTTGCCCCATGCTTTGGCGACTTCCAGCGTTTCAGCGGAAGTCTGATAACAGCAGATTATTTCCAGAAGTTTCATAACGGGAACCGGATTGAAAAAATGAGTGCCGATTACCTTATCCGGACGTTTGGTTACGGATGCCATTTCCGTGATACTTAGTCCTGAAGTATTCGTGAAAAACAGACAATGCGGAGGAACTACTCCTTCGAGTTCTTCATAAACTTTCTTTTTAACAGCCATAACTTCTATGACAACTTCCACTACAATATCCGCTCCTGTTGCCGCTTCTTTGATATCCAAAGTAGGCTTGATGCGGCCAAGAATCGCGTCCATCTGCTCTTTGGTAATTTTGCCTTTTTCCGTATCGCGGCTGAGGTTCTTTTTAATCGTGTTCATCCCGCCATCAATAAAGCGCTGTTCAATATCGCGCATGGTTACTTCATACCCCGCTTGCGCGCATATCTGCGCTATTCCACTGCCCATCAATCCGGCGCCCAACACACAAACTTTTTTAATTTCCATTTCTATTTCCCCTTTAACATGTATTTTAATGAGTCCCCGGTTTCAGAAGCAAAGCGCGCTGAAACTTGCGGCTCGAATTAATGAAACTCAAATATTACAAACGCAGTGCGGTAATATTTGTAAGTTGTAATGAGGCCCAAACTTCAAAAGCAAATAACCTAAAGGTCACGATAGGATCACTATAGGCGTATTGACTTTTTTCAGCCGGTGTGCAGGCTAACAAACTATGCGAGCCAAAGTCAAGGAAAAACCCCGGATGGGGAAACATCAGAATTTCATTGAACAAAAAACTTTGATATGCAATCATACAACCCTGATTTTAAAGGATAAGTCAAAGCAATAATTGTCATTCTGGGTATAAGGTACATGCTTATTTTAATTGACGGCTATAATTTAATCAGACAATCCGACAATCTGCGGCGATATGAAAGAAAAACTTTGGAGGCGGGACGAAACGCTTTAATCGCCAAGCTGGTTGAATATGAAAATAAAAGGGCGCATCAGATCATCGTGGTTTTTGACGGCATTCAGAACGGCTGGGCGGAAGAAGGAAGAGACAGAGAAGGAAAAATCAATATTATATATTCGCGCCATGGCGAAAGAGCTGATGACGTCATTAAGAGAATAGCGGCGCAAACCGCGGGAGAAGTTATTGTAGTTTCTTCCGATCGGGAGATATCATCTTTTGCAACTCAGTCAGGCAAAACGCCTCTGTCGTCTTTAGAATTTGAAGCCATTATGAACAACGTTATTTACGCGCCTTTCGAAACAAAACCCGCAAAGAAGAAAAATGATACGACTGAGCGGCGTTCCCAGAAGAAGGGACCGGCAAAAAGACTGCCACGCGCGAAAAGACAAGCGCAGACAAAAATCAAAAAGCTATGATAAAAAAATTTACTCTACTTCATGTATGAAAAATGCCGATGATATAAAATAAGGATTGAAAAACAATAACTTTTCTGGTAAATTTTTCTCATTAAGCATTATCTATTCCCGATATAAAAAAGGAGAGTAATAATGATCAAAGCGACGAGAGTAAAATTTTTCCAGCCATTATGGCTGCTCTTTTCTTTAATTCTACTTTGTTGTCTTATCGCCTGCGGCGGCAGTGCAGACACCGCAGATACCGGAGGTGGGACAACGACAACTAACGCCGCCAGTCTTGATTTACTGGTCAGCAGTCCTACTCTCAATTCTGGCGTAACAACGCAAACAGTAACATTAACGGCTCTGGCAAAAGACTCTAATAATAATACTTTATCAGACCAAACAGTATCGTTTTCCGCAACATCGGGTGCCGTAACCGTTGTCAGTAACACTACAGATGCTTCGGGACAGGCAACGGCAACTCTCGGTACAGGCGGTGATAAAACAAACCGCACTATTACCATCACAGCAACATGCGGATCAATAACAACAACAACCACTGTCAATGTAATCGGAACTACTATTGAGATCTCGGGACAGGATACGGTTGGTTCCGGCGCTCAGGCTACTTATACAATCACGCTGAAAGACTCCGCCGGTGTCGGCATACCTTCAAAGACCGTCACCGTCGCCAGCAGTCACGGCAACAATCTCAGCGCATCGTCATTTATCACCAACGACAGTGGAGTCGGCACTATCACACTGACGGGCACGATCAGCGGTGCGGATACCTTGACGGCAACAGGCCTTGGCACAGTGGGACAAAAAGAGCTTACGGTCAGCAGCGCCACACAAAATCTGGCATTTACAACGCCCGCGATAAATGCAGAAATACCTATCAGCACAACAACTTCAGTCAGTGTGCTTTATACTAACGGAGGCGCACCAGTCCCCAGCCAGGTCGTATCTTTTATCACATCGCGCGGCACGATCGGCGGAACGGCTACAACAAACGGGTCCGGTATCGCAACGGTCAACATCAGTTCCACAAATGTTGGAGTAACAACAATTACCGCTTCCGTATCCGGTGGTCCGTCCGCGTCTCTGAATGTAGAATTCGTCGCCACAACACCCAGCACCATGACACTGCAGGCCGACCCTTCTGTCATCTCTACCAATAACGGAACATCAACAACTCAGCGCAGCACATTGATCGCTATTGTACGCGACGCGAATAATAATCTGGTTAAAAACCAGACGGTTAATTTTACCTTGACTGAAGATCCGAGTGGAGGCCGTCTTGAGCCCTCCACGGCTAAAACGGACAGCAACGGAAAAGCAACTATTGCCTATATCGCCGGCACTACGGCAAGCTCCACCAATGGCGTCAAGGTTCAGGCGAAAATCGGAACTACTATAACGGCAAATACAACTCTTACCGTTAGCGATATCGCTCTTTTCATTTCGATCGGTGCCGGACCTACAGTTACGAAATTAACTGACCAAACTTATAAAAAGAATTTCGATGTCCATGTGACGAATGCGGCAGGCAATAACGTGGCAGGAGCCACCGTCACGGCAACCGCAACCAGTATCGCCTACAAGAAAGGCTACTGGGTAGGAGATACGGTTCTTGGCGCGTGGGTTCAGGTATTGACGCTGACATCACCCCATAATGAATCTGAATTTTCAGACCCTGCATTGCCGACAAACTATTGTCTGAATGAAGACATGCATTACTGGGGTGACGCAGACCATACGTCTTATTTACAAAACGGCATTCTGGATGCAGGTTCAGATGAAGATTATAACGAGAGCACAGCGCTGGAACCGGGAAGTGTTGCCGGTGTGGATGCCAGTGTCACAACAGACAGCAACGGAATCGGCACACTGGGTGTCACTTATCTCAAAATATACGCGACATGGGTGATTGTCCGTCTGGATGTCACAGTAACCGTCGGCGGTACGGAGGGCAAGGCGCATAGGACATTTGTTCTGACTTACGCCGTAGATGACTATCCCTATCCCGAAAAGGCGCCACCCGACAGCCCGTTTGGCGTTTCGGAAACGTGCTTGGATCTGGAATAGTTTTCTAAATTTTATAATACATGTTAACCGGCCATTCGCTTTACAGCGTGTGGCCGATTTTTTAATGAGACCCCATCTTCAAAAACAAAGTGAACTGAAACTTGCCGGACGGAATAAGGCCAGAACTTCAAAAGTGAATAACCTGAAGATCACACATGCGAAATTCCGGAACGAAAGTGGCATTTCTTGAACTTAGAACTGTTTTTTATGTGCAGGCTTTAATGAGAAACATCTCCAGCAATAATTGCGGGCTGGAGGCGGAAGATTTGAAGGCGCGGTCAAGCTCCAGCAAATCATCAAGAAATTTGATCAGGCGGGAATTGTTAAAACGAATACAATTGCGCAACGCGTTATACACAACAAAAGGATGCTGGCTGAAAATAAGGCCTTCCCGCTTTACCCCGGAGGCGTTCAATTCGCCGATAGCGGGATAAATAATTTTTTGGAACCAGCCGTACTCCATGCCGGGAGTGAATTTCGGCAGTTTCCCCGAATCCACCAGAATTCTGGCCTGCAGCAAAAGCCGGATTTCCCGCACCAGCATACTCAGAATTATCAGATGATGAGTCCCCTGATCCAGAATGTTTTTCAGGGCATCGAGCGCCGCCAGTTGATTTTTTTCACTCAGGGCAGTCGTTAAAGCAAAGATTTCTTCTTCTTTTGTTTTGCCCACGGCGTCTTCAACATCATCTTTATCGATGATCGTCTTGCCCCCGACATAAGAAATAAGCTTCTCCAGTTCCAGCATTGAGCGCCTTAAATCGAATCCTGTTTTCCGGCCTAAAGCAATCCAGGCCGCGGGCGATAATTTTTTGCCGCAACCATCCAACAATTGCTGTGCCTGCTTCTGGAGCGTTTCTTTTCTGACTGTTTCGTTTTTGACCTCACCGAAATAATGGACAACACCAGCCTCGGAAATAATTTTGTAGAGCTTTTTCCTTTTATCCACATCTTCAGCCGTAAGAATCAGACAGTTTCCCGCGGGTAATCCATCCTTAAAAATTTCTTCGAGACGCTCGGCATTGTCGGCGCCTGTTGCTGCGATGAGTCCTGAATCGGAACAGATTTCCAAAATGCGGGGCAACCATTTTTCGCGCTCTTCTCCCGCATCTCCTTTCACAATTTTACTCCATTCGTCATCGGTTATTTTTCGCCAACCGGCATTGAGCAAATCTTCCAGAGAAAAACCGGCTATTTTTAAAAAAGTCAGAAAATATTTCGCCGCCTTCGCCGGCTGTTCATCAATGCTGCCGCGTATTTTTTGAATCAGTTTAGCAAGATTTTCGCGGGATTGAAAAATTGTGGTGTTCTGCACCACAACCACTTTCCTGTCGCCTAAAAGAGACGGTGTCAGAATATGTTCCATCAGGCTGTCAATATCGGTATTTTCGCCGTCAAGATAAAACAGGCTGAAATCCCGGGAACCATCCGGTAATATTATATCTAAAATTTTATTGAGGTTTTCGTTGATTAGATATTCTTCTTCCCCGTAAAGAAGGTAACAAGGCGCAATAATACCTTTTTTCAAATTGGCGAAGATTTTTTCCATGATTATAAAGAACTACTTTTTTGAGGATTATACTATAACATATTTCTTGATGAGCTTGACGACTTCTTCCGGCTCATCAACGACCTGAATCAAATCCAAATCGGCAGCAAGAATTTTCCCATTTTTGATCATGGTATTTTTCAGCCAGTCTATCAATCCCTGCCAGTATTCGCCGCCCATTAAAATCAAGGGAAAGGCTTTGATTTTCCTGGTCTGAATCAAAGTAAGCGCTTCAAAAAGTTCATCCATTGTTCCGAAACCGCCCGGCATGATAACATACGCGACGGCGTATTTGACAAACATAACCTTGCGGACAAAGAAATACTTGTAATCAAGATGAATATTCGCGTAGGGATTGGGCTTTTGTTCATAAGGCAGTTTTATGTTCAAACCTACCGATTTCCCGCCGGCTTCAGCAGCGCCTTTATTGGCCGCCTCCATAACCCCGGGACCGCCGCCGGTGATTATACTAAACTTTTCCTGAACCAGAAGCCTCGCCAATTTTTCGGTATTTTGATAACAAATGTCATCGGGCTTGACTCTGGCGGAGCCGAAAATGGTGACGGCATTATGAACATTAGAGAGAGTCTCAATGCCATCGACAATTTCCGCCATAATACGAAACACTCGCCACGATTCATTGATTGACATTGAATCAATTACATATTGCTTTTCATCCATAAGGATTACTCCCCTAAGGCCACAATTGAAGCGCCCATCAAAAATTACTGCACTAATTAATATCAGCTTAAAACTTGCGGCGTCTTTGAACTTTGGCCAGTCTTCGCTGCGCCTCAATTTTTTTTCTCTTTTGCTTTACTGAAGGCTTTTCATAAGCACGGCGGACTTTTAATTCCTTAAACAAGCCGCTTTTCGAAAGTTTGTTTTTCAAAAGTTTTAGAGCCTTTTCTACGTCATTGTCAATTACCCTTACTTCCAAGTTAATTCCTCCTTGTTTTTGTTATTTTACTGAAAATATTAAAAAAATAACTTTATGGGTCTCATTTCCAATCCCGATACATCGGGATTAATTCGACTAACCAATCTGACTTCGCTTCGCTTGTCATATTGGAGTATCAATAATAAAAAAAGGGCAGTACGGCAAAAACAGATTTATTCTGTGCCGTAAACTACCCAACAATTTCCAATTAATTTAAAAATCACGCTCCTTGTTTGGGAATAACGCTTTTTAATACCCTTAGGAAGCTATCGTTTTCTTTACGATTTCCTACTGTAACCCTCATGCAGTTGGGTATCAGTGGCGGTATATTCAAATTTTTTACTACAATACCCTCTGCGACGAGTGACTTATATATGCGATCTGAATCAAAAGCGCAACTAAAAAATATAAAATTTGCCTGGGAAGGAAAGGGTTTAATTCCGGCAATTTCTTTCAAACCCAGGTAAAGTTCTTCGCGTCTTTTGATTATTTCTTCAACTTGCCTGGAAAATTCGTCCTGATAGTCCAGAAAAAAACTGGCGGCTATTTGTGATAACGAATTAATATTATAAGGTAATCTTACTTTGTCTAAGTGAGCAACGATGCCCGGATTAGCGATTAAAAATCCCAGACGCATTGAAGCTAACCCCAATTTGGACAGCGTTTTCAGGAAAATAAGATTATCGTATTTTTTTAGCAGAGGAAGCAGGGTCTGGCCGGAAAAGCTGGCATAAGCTTCATCAATAACAACCATGCCGGGAGATTTTTTGATGATAGTTTCTATTTTAGCCCGATTGAAAAGATTACCGGTGGGAGCATTCGGATAACTTAAGAACACCAGAGCAGGAAAATTTTTCTTTATCTGGTCAATAATGGCGTCGCAATCGAGATCAAAATTCTTATTCAGGGGCACTTCCACCACTTTATTGCCGGTGTTAGCCGCTATAATCTTGTACATGGAAAAAGCGGGAACGGGAATCAACACACCATTTATTTTGCCTTTCAGCGCCAAACAAAGGATTTGAATCAGTTCGTCAGAACCGTTGCCTGGCATAATCATATCTTTATCCACGCCGTAATATTGAGCAAATCCTTCGCGTAATTCCGGAGCACCGGCCACGGGATAACGGTTTAAATCAATCCTGGCCATTTTTTCGAAAAGTTTTCTCTTCAGAGGTTCCTGAATGGTAAAAGGATTTTCATTGGCGTCCATCTTTATCGCGCCCGTAACATCCGGCGCCATATAACCGCTTTGCTTAAATATTTCTTTATTTACGATGTCTTTCAAAATCATGGCCATAAGAACCTAATTAAAAATATTTTCACCTTGTATATTCCAACGGGTATTATTGTATTTTCCCATTAATTCATTTTTTAAAGTTTCTTCCGCGGATGTTAAAGTTTCTTCCACCAGATCTATCCCTAACTCCTCGATAAAACCTTTCTTCAATTGAAAACAAATGTCCTGCGCATCAACCGGTGAAGCAATTTCTTCGTTGACCGATGTCACTGTTTCTCTTAGTTGTTCTACTTGCCGAGATGTGCGCGAAGGCAATAAAAAATCCGCTGTCTTCACCGGATCAAAAGCTAAAAGCAATGAACCATGCTGTAAAAAGCCACCTCGTCTTCTCACCTGAGCACTGCCGCAAATTTTACGCCCTTTAACTAAAAGCTCATTTTTAGAAGGAACCGAAAAGCAGTAAGTTTCAGCTTTTTGTACCGGCAAAACCCGGCCACTTTCGACTAAATCCGCCTTTATTCCCAAATAATCCAAGCCGCAAGCGATACATTTGCTGATCACTTTATATGTTCCCAGAATATCGGGCGGGAATGATTTTTCCTGATCCGGGGCTACAACAGAATAAGTAATTTCATTAAAATGGAAAACGGCTTTTCCCCCTGTTATTCTTCTGGCGACATCAATTCCGGCACTGTAACATTTTTCGATATTTACTTCCTTTCTTGCGTCTTGAAAATAACCAATGGAAATTGCCACCGGCCGCGAATTATAAAATCTAATCGTGGGGGATTTTTTGTTTTTTATGGTTTCATTGAAAATCGCCTCATCTATAGCCATGTTTTCGAATATATTATGATATTGAAAATTTAATAGTCTCCATGACATAGATAATGATCAGTCTATTTCTTTTTGTGTTATAAAATCATGGTAACTGGAAGCAACCATAAGATCATCTATTTGATCCAAATTATCCATTTCAATGATAATCAGCCATCCGGTATCATAAGGATCTCTGTTTATTATATCGCTGTCGTCGATAATATCTTCATTAACAACAACTATAGTGCCACTGACGGGAGCAATCAAATCCACTACTTCTTTGACGGATTCGATGGAACCAAATGTTTCGTCGCGTTCCACATAAGTATCGGCTTCAAGAAATTCAACGGAGAGAATGTCTCCCAGTCTTTCCTGGACATAATCGGTAATTCCTATCGTGGCCATAGATCCATCAACCCGGACCCATACGTGTTCGGAACTATAAAGCACATCTTCTGGAAACACTTTCATAACAGCACAACCTCTGCTTTTATTCTATAATGATAAGTTCTTTATCCATTTTTGTAATCTTTTCGCAACTATTTTTTTTCACCAGCACTGTATCTTCGATTCGTATGCCCCAAAGCCCCGGGATATACAAACCAGGTTCAATAGTTACAACCATATTTGGCTTTAAAATATCAGTGGAATTGGAGGCCAGGCGTGGCGCTTCATGAACTTCTAAACCCACACCATGCCCTGTACCATGAACAAAGTACCGGACGTATTTTTCTCCAAAAACGCTTCGGACACACCGATCAATATCGGCCGCTAAAACGTTTGCTTTAAGACAAGATAGCGCCCGATCATGAGCGTTTTTCACCATTTGATAAGCATTTTTTTGCCTGTCTGTCAATTTCCCAAAAGCAATTGTACAGGTTTCATCCGAGCAATAGCCCTTATACTTAACGCCAAAATCGATAACAACAAAATCTCCTTTTTTTATTTTTCTATCCGTTGGTTTAGCATGGGGAAATGCGGCGTTTTCCCCCGCGGCAACAATCGCTCCAAACGCGAGTTCATCAGCGCCGGCTCTTCGCGCTTGAAGTTCCAATTCCAGCGCCACTTCCTTTTCCGTAAAACCTGGTTTTATTTTACCTATCAGTGAGCGAATGGAAGAAGAGGAAATTTCCGCGGCTTTTTTCATCAGCGCTATTTCTGTTTTGTCTTTGTATGCTCGAAGCAATTTCAATTCATCATTTAAAGCAACAAATACTCCATGATGCACATGGTTCGTCAATTGATTGTACATTCCAAGGGTTATCGAATTCTCTTCAAAACCAATGCGTTTTAGTTTAAGTTTCTTTATCGCCTGAATGATTCCTTCAATTTTATCCTTGTGTTCTATAACCCGCAGACCTTTCGTTTCCATGCCGGCCTGAGTAATATAACGGCCATCAACAAGCAAATTTGTTTCATCGGAACTAATCAAAAGGACACCTTCACTGCCTGTAAAACCGGAGAGGTAACGGATATTGTTCATATTGAAAAATATTAGACTATCTATTTTGCAGGAAGAAAATTTTCTCCGAAGGCGGGATATTCTATCCGGTAATTCTTTATTGGTTTGTGGCATGTATTTTCAACCTATCGACATTTTTAAGCCAGGAGGACAATGTCTTAATCAGTTTATCCGGATCAAAGTTTTCAGCAACGATTGACGAGGTATCAAGTGATTTTTTAAGCATATCAAGTTTTGCAGCGGCCTGAATGTTTTGCGGTTCTTTTTTTATTATTTCTTCGAGGATTTTTCGTGCTACCTGCAAGTGACCTTGCCTGAAATAAAGCTCCGCAAGAGTCACTGTAAACAATTCCGGTTCAGGGATGTTTTCATCTATTATATCAATTTCATTTACAGGATGATCTTCCTGATCAAGAAGAGTCATTTTTTCAATAACCATTCTTGCGTCTTCAGCACCTGGATGCAAAGAAAGAAATTTCTCGTAACAAAACGCGGCATCCTGATGAAAACCATTTTTCCGGTAAACATCACCTGCCCGGTCATAGACAAAAGACAATTCCGAAATAATATTGCCAACATTACGCAAAATATCACGCGCCTCATCAATTCTTCCCATGCCGATTAGAGCGCTGCCGGCAACTACGTAGGCATCGGCGTCGGCAGGAAAAAACTTAATACGCTCCCGTGCGAGATTCAAAGCGCCTGGAAACTTATTTAGCTCCAGCAGTTCTTCCGCTTCATTAAGAAAATTTTTCTGGTCTTTCTCAGAAGTATTGTTTTCCATATTTTTCGGCTAATCGATTAAATAAAAAAGGATTTTTCGCGCTAAGTAACACAGCCGGTATATCGTGTCAAGGCTGGAAAGAAGCAATGTTATGTTTAGATTATTTCAAGGACTGCAAATAATTTTTAGCAAGCCGGCCGAAAGAAGAGTCCGGCGATAATCTAACAACGGTCTGAAACGCTTTTTTAGCATTTTTATTATCTTCAGTCCTGAAATAACACTGACCCAATAAAAATTGAGCATCCACAAGAGAAGGATCTAATTCCACGGATTTCTTAAAATGCCGAATAGCTTCCAGAGGGTTATCCTGATCGAAGTAAATTAGTCCCATATTTTTTTCAATTTGCGGCCGTAACGTGGTTCGGGGATCGGCATTAAGCGCTTCCTGATATTTCGCTGTAGCCTTATTATAATCTTTTTTAGAATAGTAAGCCCAAGCCATATTATAAAGGGCCATTGCAGGCGTATCGTATAAATGATTACTGAGAGCTTTTTCAAACTCCTCAATTGCCTGATCCCAAAGTCCGCTGTCTAAATACAACGTGCCCAAAAAATTATGCGCTTCAGAATAATTTTCATCCAGAGAGATTGCTTCTTTAAATTCCTCTATGGCTTTATCCTTCATGCCTTTTCCATGGTAAGATATGCCTAAATAATAATGAACTTTGGGATTTCCGGAATAGTATTTTTCAGATTCCAACAACTCTTTGAAGGCGTTATTATATTGACCAACGCCGATATAAGAAATGCCTTTGTTCAAAAAAAGTTCTGATTGTTCTCTGTGCCAGGGGGTATAAGTACAGGAGGAACAAAGGAGTATTGTCAGACAAACGAGAGACAAGGAAGTTTTATTTATAATAAACTTATTTTTGTGAACAACCATTTTTAACCTAAATAATATAGCAACGGTCAGCTTAAAACCGATATAGAATGATTAATTTATAATTTTCCCCGCACTTTATTTAATATTGTCACCTTTTAATATCTTGGGTGTCACAAAAATTAACAGCTGTTTTTTGTTACGATTTACATTCTCGGTTTTAAATAACCAACCCAGAACGGGAATCTTCTGCAGCCAGGGCCATCCACTTACCGATGTAGATTCATCAATCGACATAACTCCGCCAACAACAACTGTGTCTCCATCACTAATAACAACCTTTGATTCTATCTCACTTTTCTTGATGGGAGGATTACCCTGCACTTCCTTTGCCCAATCGGGACTATCATTACTTGCCTTGATGTCCATGGAAATTTTTCCTTCATCAGTTATTTTGGGTGTTACTTCCAATTTCAATAAGGCTTCTTTAAAAGAAACAGTTGCCGGTGAAGTCCCGGATGCCGGAGTTGTATACGGAACCTCCGTGCCCTGCTTAATAATAGCTTTAATGCCCTCCATAGTCACAACTTTAGGCGCAGAAATCAATTTTCCTGTACCGTTCTCTTCCAAAGCGGCCAATTGAGTTTCGAGAAAGCCCGTTGCGCCGCCAAATACCAGACCGATAACCGGCCCTGTTACAGCAGCAGGGAAATTTACCGCTGCCATGGCTAAACTTTTACCGGAAATGCTATCAACAATGCCAACTTGAGAAGGATAAGATTGTCTATATTGAGTCGGCGTTAAAGATGTACTACTGCCACCGGATGTACCCAGACCGTAAGTGCCGCCACTGACTTTTTGCTGATTTCCAAAACCCCACTCAACTCCAATCTTTCTGACAAAATCTTCGGTCGCCTCGACAATCTTTGCTTCAATTAATACTTGTTTTAACAACCCTTTTTCCGCCATCATTTTTTGTTCTCTGGCTCTCCGTTCGTCGTCAGCCTTATTTTGATCATCCGCGGCCCTCGCTTTGTCAGCTTCATCTTTTTTCTTTCTATCCAAAGTTGTTATGGTAATGATATGACCTGTTTGCCTTTTAGTTAGACTATTCAAGTCCAATATCGTATCCAGAGCCTGCTTCCATGGAACATTTTTCATAGATAAAGTTATAGAACCCTTCACATCTTCGCTGGAAACAATACTGACATTACCGGATTCAGCCATCAGACGTAAGACACTCTTTATATCTGCATCTTGAAAATCAAGGTCTATTATTCGATCCGTACCCTTGACTGCTTCATACTGGACAGGTTTTACTTCTGTCTCTTCACCTTTCTTAACATCGCTGCCGGTTACAGTTTCCGCACTGACTTTTGCTGTCGCTTTTCTTCCTGTGGTTACAGGAGTTTTTCCTTTAATTCTCTGAGAATCATTATCCTTCTTTTCCAATAAACTGGCGATATTAAAATCAATAAACAAATTCTGTCCTTCTTGTTTTATTGCGAAAGGAACAACCTTTTTAATATCAACAGTTAAATAAACCCATCGCTTACCTTTGATCAATTGTTGCGAAGGTGTTACGCTTATAATATTATTTAATTCACCTTCTCCCAAGGGTCGGCACAGGCGTTCAGGGACAGTCATATTTTCCAATTTTATCAGATAACTGCCGTTATTCTTACTTCTCATATCAATAACCGGCTTTTGGGACACAACAAGATGTATTCTTTCTTTCCCGGACAATTTCTCCAATAAAACATTTTCCAGATTACCTACATTGGCAACAACAGCCGCTGACTTGTCTTCAGATGCTTTGTTTTTATCTGTTGTTTCAGCAGCGAAAGAAACGCCTGCAATATATGTAAAAATCCAAATAGTAATTGTAAAAACAAGAAATGTTTTGGATAAATATTTTTTCATGATCTAACCTCTTTTTAATTTTTGCGCAGTTTTAAAATTACCCTTCTTGGTTTTTTTGTTTCATATTCTTCTATGATGACACGATCAGCCATAATTTCGATTACTTTACCATTATATAAACCAATGCGAGTCCCTTTATATAAAGTATAGAACTTTTTAGCCGTATCTTCACAAATAGCCACTCGATGATCTTTATCACCGGCAATTCCTACTATCCGGTATTTTTCAGCATCGGCTCTTTGCAATGGGAACATAGAAACCTCTGCTTTTTTGAGAACTTGCTTTTTTGCAACAGCAACATCTACTGTTACGAAAGGCCGGAAGGGATCAGGTTTGCCTAATGGATTATAGCTGTAATTGTCTATGGGAGATGTTGTAATAGGCGTCTGAATTTGCGTTGTCATTGCGGCCGGAGTTGCATTTGCCGCAGAGCCGGTCAATGGTTGTTTAACTTGCGCTGTCGTTGCCGCAGGCATAATATTTACAGGAGTCTGCGGAGGAGAAGGCAAGGTATTTTTTACTTCAGCAGCAAAAGCAAAACTTGCTGTAATATAAATAATTATAAAAGTGCTGGCAATGACAAATTTTATTTTTCTCATTTTGTTTTTTCACTTACTTTTTCTTTTTTATCAATAAACATGTACGTCTTAATCGTACAGGTTGTAGCAACAACATGTCCCTTTCCTTTTACTTCTTTTCTGTCTCCGATGGAGATATCGGAAACATTGATAATTCTCGGCAATTGAGCCACTTTGTTAAAAAAGTAAAGGATGTTTTGAAAAGTACCGATTACCGAAACTCCCACCGGTATTTCTTCGTAAAACGGTTCCGCTGCCGGTGCGGCGCCTTTCTTATCTCCGGCACCCACAGGATTAGCATTAGAGGCTTCTCCTTGCCGTTGATCCGAAGGCTTAAGTAATCCCGCTGTTTTTTGTACCCCGGTAGGTTGTTTCTCCAACGTTTTGGGCACTGCCGGTTTAGGTTCAAATAACAGAAATTCAACACCAGCATCCTTCCCTGCTAACGCAACAGAATGAAAAAGTGCTGGTATTTCCTTTTGGTTGGGAAGTTTGAGCAGGGCTACTTTATAATTTTCTGTTAATTTCGCGACGTCAGCCTTGTATTGATCAATCTGCTTGGCAACTTTTTCTTTTTCTTTAATTTTCGACGCTATCTCTGTATATTTATTATTAAGCGAAGATCTCTTTTCTATTGCCGAAGATAAAAAGTAAAACCAATCCAGATAACCGATAATGAAAACAAGCAAACATACAACCAACACTTTGGCTTTAGTAGACATTTTCTTTATATCATTCAATGTGATGGCCATATATTAGAACCCTTTTTTCAGAATACAGGAAAAATTAAACTGTTGTAAAGTAACACCGGCAATCTCCGTCTTTTTTGATGAAATCAAATCCACTGATTTTATCGGATCAAATTTCTCAACATCTTTCATAAAATCGGCAACAATTATATTGTCTCTGCCAATACCTTCAATGTTAATGCGATCCTCTTTCTGGGTTATCTTGACGAGCCAGATATCTTTAGGAACAAGCATAGCCAAATTGTCTAAAGTTTTTACCGGCGCTAAACGGTTTTCTTCTAAAGTTGCAATTACGCCCAGCTTTTGTTCCAACTCCTTTTTATCATTTTTATACTTTTCCAGATCACCTATTTTTTTATCTAATGCCACCAGGGTAGTTTCAGCAGTTTTTACCTTACTTTCTAAATTACTAATTGAAGAATTTATCCAAACCTGCAACCACACAAGCAAAAGAATCAATACGACAAATGAACCTACAGCAATGAATATTTGCTGGCTAAGATTTTCTTTTTTTTCTTTTTCGCGATAGGGTAAAAGGTTTATTTTTATCATTTGTCGCCTATCTTCCTTAAGCCTAAACCTATAACTGCTGCTGCAATTGGTTTAATGCTTTCTATATTCTTTGCGTCAATGTTTCTTTTATTATAGCCAATTTTTAAAAACGGATTGATTAATTCAATTCTCACATTAAGCTTTTCTGATAAACTTGTAACCAAATTGGAAATTTTAGCCGATCCACCGGAAAGCAATACGCGCTTAATGTATTCGCCGCCAAAAGTTGAATGAAAATAATCTATGGACCTTTCGATTTCCAAGCAAATAGGCTTGGTAAACTCCAGAATGCTGTTTTTTAAATCCAGGTTATCTTCTTCACTGCCGTTGGGCAAACCTTCTATTTTGATTTTTTCTGCTTCCTCAAAAGTCAACTTATATTTTTCCTGCAAACTTTCAGTAATAGCGTTTCCGGCCAAAGCAAAATCTCTCGTAAATATTGACATGCCGCCCTTAATAACATTGATGCCGGTAGTACTCGCTCCGATATTTATAATTACAGCAGTTTCATCGTTATCAAATTCATAATTAGCTTCATACACAGTTTCCAAAACAAAAGGAGCGACATCCATAATCATAACATTAAGGCCGGCGGCTGTGATTGCCTCAAGATAACTACTAACCACATCTTTTTTTGCAGCCACAATCATAATATCCATTTGATTAGGGTTATAGTTATTATCGCCCAAAATCTGGAAGTCATAATTAACCTCTTCCATATTATCAAAAGGCAAATATTTGCCTGCTTCATCATGGATCAAATCACGCAATTCTGCTTCATTCATTTGATCCAATGTTACTTTTTTTATAATGACTGAGCTTCCAGCAAGAGAGGTTACTATTCCTTTGTGTTTGCAACCAGAATTTTTGAAGAGTTCTTTAATTTTTAAAGATAATGCACTGGAATCAGCCAAAACACCATCGATAATTATACCCTTGGTTAAGGGAACCTGAAGGAAGCGGTTAAGAACAGGCCCATGAGAGCTACTGACGACTTCACCCAGTTTTAAAGAACTTGAACCGATATCTAAACCAACCAGGCTCTTTTTACGTGAAAAAATTTCTTTTAAGTTTAGCATTAAAGCACCGTCATATAGTTTTTAACGAAACACTTTTATCTCATCATTTTGCCCACCGGTAAACAACATCTCCTTTTTTAACCATACCTAATTCATTTCGGGCCATTGCTTCTATGTAACTGGAATCGTTACGTAATAAAAGTATCTTCTTTTTTAATTCATCGTTCTCCATAGTTATTTCATTGTTTTGCAACTTCAATTGAGCCAATCGTTTACTCATTAGATAGTTATCAACAAATCCCCTGTTGCCAAACGTTATCAAAAGCGCCATGAGCAGCAAAAAACCAACAAGATATCTTCCTATCTTCATTTGAAATCAATTCCCACCAGTTCAATACGATGAAAAAATGATGCACCCTTATTACTTTGTTTCAAGGGAACACTTCTTCATACGGTTTCTGCAATGCTTTGGCTACTTTCAATTCAGAATTCTTTCTAGTAGACAAACCTTTCTCCATTTTAGCGATTGTTTGCGGGGTCAATCCCGCCTTTCTCGCCAATTCAGATATACTCAGAGGAATTGTTTCTCGAAATTTTTTTACGTGATTTTTATTGATATTATCTACCATAAATTAAAGCTTTCCCTTATTATGGTTATTAAGAAACATTAATTTCAGCAAAAAGTCAAGCAAATTGATCAATATTAATTAATATTAATGAATATTGATTAATATTCATAATTGTTTTAATGAAAAATATGGCTTCAATAGGCAAATTGCGTCATAATTCATTACTAAAAAATGAAAATGTTTTAATGAATGGTTTTTATAATTAAAATTATAGATTTACACGGAAGGTAAAACCTGCTGCGGTTCTCCGAGGATAAACTTACCGCTTTCAATCCACTCTTTTAATATATTGGAAATTTGTCTTGCTTTGTAATAACTGGACAAAGGCGCGGTGATCACTTTTTTCCCATCGATAGTAATCGTTCCGCTGCGTAAATCTTTATAACTAACCTCTGCCAGAGGCTTGGGATTGCCTTTAGGATAATCCATACTGTAATCATAAATCTGGGTATAAATATTTTCGTCTTTTACCGCTGTGAAAAGCGCCATGTCTTCATCCAAAATGGGAATAGGAATTCCTATTCCTACAAACAGGGAAACTCCATAACCTAAAATACTCGCCCCTGCCAGCCATTCCGGACCCATTTCTTTCAAATTACCAACAACGGCGATTGTGCCGGCTCCTTGTTTGGGAACGCCGTTTGTTCCACGGGGCACATTAGGATTATGCTGCGTACCAGGCCAAGCCACAAACCCCTGCGCTCCACCTAAAAATATCCGGGTACCAATACCTATTGTCCGGTAATACGGATCGTTGAACAATGGACTTAATTGTCCCGATGTTGCATAAGCCGCATTGGCCATTTGCGGACGAAGCATACCCATGTATGTATATATTGTTCTATCGGATAAATTAACAGCGCAATTATAATTTTGATAAGCATTACGCGGATTAAACAAAATTGCATTTTGTAAATCATTGATCGTAATGTTTCTTTCATATTTTCTGGCGGGATAACAATCGGTCCCGTAACCTTCAGCGCGGAGTTTGACAACATTTCCGGCCACAAGATCTTCTATTACGTGACCGCCGCCGTAGTTAAACTCACCGGGATAAACGCTGTTGAGCGGATCATTTTCCACTACTTCTGTCGCACCAATATAACAATCCACTGCCGCTATTCCGCCATAAGCCGGTACATCATTTAACCAAACTTTGGATGCTCGAATCCGGGGAGAGGTATGACCGAAATTAAGGAACGCTCCCGAAGAGCACATAGCTCCAAAAGTTCCGGTAGTAACGACATCAATTTTGCGGGCGGCTTCAACTGCGCCATGCCGATCCACGACATCAATCATCTCTTCCGCCGTGACAACAACAGCCCGCCCTTCTTTTATCTTTGCGTTTATTTCTTCAAATGTTTTTTTAACTTTAAATTTTTTCATACATAAATTTTGGAATCTGAAATAATTTTGTACCTTTCATACCATTGTTTAGCGCCAATTGCAAAAGCTAAGAAGGATTGTACGCATGCGGTTTGTTTACCACTTTTAAATTAAAGATGATATCGAGGCGGCTAGGAGGATGCAACGAGGCGTATTTTTACACGTGTGACCTTCAGGTTATACGTTGAGGAAGCCGATCCCGATAAATCGGGACCAACAAAGATAGCGCTTTGATCGGAAGCGCATTTCCGTCAGGAGAGCGCATAATAAAAAAAATCTTTCCTTGCCGATAATTTTCGCTAACATGGCGGGAATTCCTTTAGAAGTGGTATCAGGTGTGACCGAATCCGCCATTGCCTCTGGATGTATTTTCCAGTTCCGAAGTTTCGATCCAATCCACCTGAAAAACTTTCTGCACAACCATTTGCGCCAAACGCATACCTCTTTTAACAACGAATGGTTCTTTTCCGTGATTAATAACAATCAATGCAATTTCTCCGCGATAATCAGCATCAATCGTACCCGGTGAATTAAGCAAGGTTATTCCATTTTTTAAGGCCAGACCGCTGCGCGGTCTTATCTGCGCTTCGTAACCTTCGGGCAAAGCTATGGCAATTCCCGTTGGAATTTTCTTACGTTGACCGGGCAAAATAATCTCTTCTTCAAATACGGCGGCAAATATGTCCATTCCGGCGGCCTGATCTGTCATATATTGAGGCAAGGGAAGGTTTTCATTACCCGATATTTTTTGGATATTTACTTTTATTTTTTCCATTTTATCCAACCGGAAAATATATTTCCGCCTGTTTTAATCGGTGAAAAAAATCTTTGCATAATTATCAATTTGTCACTTCGACCACAGGGAGAAATCTTATAAGGTAATAATATAAAATAAAGATTTCTCGTCGCTTTGCTCCTCGGAATGACACAAAAATCTGTTTCGAAAAATAAAAAGAGCCGTTCTGTATCCGTTATTTTACGAATACAGAACGGTTTGCTTTGAATAATTACCGCCAGCAAAGAACTATTTAACTTCGGCGTCCAGAGCTTCTTTGCGGCTAAGACGAATCTTGCCGGATTTGTCAATTTCCAGCACTTTAACCATGACTTCATCGCCTTCCTGCAACACATCAGTCACCTTGGCGATTCTTTCTTTGGCAATCTGCGAGATATGCAGAAGTCCTTCGGTGCCGGGCAGAATTTCGACAAACGCGCCGAAATCGACGATCTTCTTGACCGTGCCACGGTAAATCTTACCAACTTCCGCTTCTTCCGTCAGCCATTTCACCATCGCCACGGCGCGGGCGGCCGCTTCGGCATCGGCGGAAGCAATCGTTACGGTGCCGTCATCTTCGACATCAATGGTAACTCCTGTCTCGCTGATAATTTGACGGATATTCTTGCCACCGGAACCGATAACGTTTCTGACCTGATCTTCTTTTACTTTCACTGTTGTAATACGGGGAGCGTATTTTGATGTATCCGCTCTCGGCGCGGTCATCGTTTCGCGTATTTTCCCTATGATATGAATACGACCTTCACGCGCCTGTGCCAGAGCCTTGCGCAGAATGTCTTCCGTAAGCCCGTCAATTTTAATATCCATCTGCATGGCGGTCACGCCTTTTTCCGTACCGCAAACCTTGAAATCCATATCGCCGGCATGATCTTCATCGCCCAGAATGTCGGACAGAATCACGACTTCATCGCCTTCCTTGAGAAGCCCCATGGCAATTCCCGCGACGATATCCTTCACCGGAACTCCGCCGTCCATCAAACATAAAATGCCGCCGCAAACGGTGGCCATAGAAGACGATCCGTTGGATGATAAAATTTCCGAAACAATCCGGATGGTATAAGGGAATGTTTCAGGATCGGGCAGCACGGGAACCAAGGCCTTGCGGGCCAAAGCACCATGGCCGATTTCTCTTCTGCCGGGACTGCGCTGACCTTTTGCCTCGCCCACACTGAAGGGAGGGAAATTGTAGTGCAGTAAAAACGTTCTTGTCTCCTCACCACCCACATAGTCCATGCGCTGTTCATCAGAGGATGTGCCCAACGTGAGAGCGGCCAATGCCTGCGTTTCACCACGATTGAACAGGGCCGAACCGTGAGCGCGCGGCAGCACGCCGACTTCCGAACTTATTGGACGAATGTCGGTTGAAGACCGACCGTCGATTCTTTTCTTTTCCTGAATAATCATATCGCGCAGAATGCGTGATTCGAGGTGCTCGATAATCGCCGCAACTTTTTTGCCAAGAGCCGCGTCATCTCCACCGATATTTTTTATAACAGCCGCACGGACGTCACCCAGTTTACTGTAACGTTCCAGTTTGCGCGGCAGACTGTATCCTTCTTTCAAACCCGGCAGGGCTTCGGTACGCACTCGCGCAATAAGCTCTTCATCCGGCGCGACTTCTTCCACCGGTCTTTTGACTTTGCCGATAGCCGCCTGCATCTGATCCTGTAAATCAATGACCGGACGGACAGCCTCCAGTCCGAATTTAATGGCATCAACAATGATATCTTCCGGAATCTCTTTGGCTTCGCCTTCCATCATGACCAGTTCCACATCATAGGGATGGCCTGACTTTCCGGGCGTGACTTTGCGTCCCACCAGGAAAAGGTTCATCTCGCTTTCCTTCATTTTTTCCGGCGAAGCATTGGCAACCAATTCGCCATTGATCCTGCCGACACGCACGCCGGCAATCGGTCCTTTAAAAGGAATATCCGATATTCCCAGAGCGGCGGACGCGCCGATCATTGACGCGACATCCGGGTCGTTTTCTTTATCCACGGACAAAAGAGTGGCCACTAATTGCGTTTCCGAATAGTATCCTTTGGAGAACAAAGGACGAATCGCGCGATCAATAACGCGCGACGTCAGAATTTCTCTTTCGTTAGGACGCCCTTCACGCTTAAAAAATCCTCCGGGAATTTTACCAGCGGCAAAAGTCATTTCCTGATAATCAACAGTCAAGGGCAGAAAGTCCACCCCTTCCCGTATACTTTTTAACGAAACCGCCGTAACTAAAACGACTGTGTCGCCGTAGTAAACCAGTATCGACCCATCAGCTTGCGCGGCCACATAATTCGCTTTCAGGGAAATATTCCGCCCGGCGAAATCCGCACTAAATACATTACTCATTAATTTTCCTCCCTTTTATTTTAGTTCTAGCCATAGAATTCAAGGGCGAAACGCATAAGTCAACAGCCGCAGGCATTTAAAATGCCGCGCCTGGCGATCAGGTTGCCTTATGCCTTCCGCCCTTGAATGATTCTTTTACTTCCTGAGGCCTAGACGCTTAATAACATTTCTGTATCTTTCTATATCATTCTCTTTAATGTAATTGAGAAGCCTTCTTCTCTGACCAACCAGTTTGAGCAGACCGCGACGAGAATGATGATCTTTTTTATGCTCTTTAAAATGCTCCGTTAAATATTCTATTCTGGCGCTTAAAAGAGCAATCTGGACTTCAGGGGATCCCGTATCCTTTTCATGAAGTCGATAATCTGAAATTACTGTTTTCCTTTTCTCCGTATTTAACACGCTTTTTCCTCCTTTGTAATTAAATCCTTGTTTATCTTTAATATTATGTTTACTTGCTAATATTGTTAAACACACGGACAATTCTGGCCGCCTGTCTTTTCCCATCGAATTCGGAAAATTTATTTACCGGTGCCACCATTTCGGCAACAGCCAAAAGATATCCGCTATTATTAATAAATTTTATCATATCTCCAGCTTTCAGAAAAGGAAGATCATATTCCTTCATCATTTCCACAGAAGGCTGCCAACCATTACGCAGTTTTGCCGCAGAATTATCCTCCAGTTCAATTGTGGTCAGCAAAGGCAACAATTCTGCCATTGGCAATATTTTTCCGGAAAGCTCATTTTTTTTATCATCACCTTCATAATTGTTCAAGGAAACAGCCATTTCTTCGGAAAAAACACCGCTCTTCAAACGGCGAAGGTTACACAAACATGCTCCACATCCGAGCAAATCACCAACATCGGAACAAAGGGTCCTGATGTATGTCCCTTTTGAGCAGACAACCCGAAAAGTTATACAGGGCAAAGAAATATCTTCGATAACAATACTATGAATGGTTACCTCTCGCGGTTCCACCTTGAAAAAAACACCACTTCTTGCCCATTTATACAAAGGCTTACCAGAATGTTTAACTGCGGAATAGGCAGGGGGGACCTGTTTAATGGTTCCTACCATCTGCATCATTATCTTTCTTATTTTTTCCTCGGTTACGGCAATATTATCGCATTGGTCGATAATTTTACCTTCGGTATCTAAAGTGTCCGTCTTCACACCCAATAGCATTGTTGCCCGGTATTCCTTGTTGTCTTCAGTTAGAAAACTTGCCAGCTTAGTAGCCTCATTCAAGCATACCGGAAGCACCCCTGTAGCCATCGGATCAAGCGTTCCAGTATGGCCGGCTTTCTTGACACCCAGGATTTTCTTCACTGCACTGACAACATCATGTGAAGTTTTACCTGCCGGCTTATCAATGATTATCACACCATCCATCATGATCACTAAACTTCCCTTACCGCTTCAATAACCCGCGCTTTGATTGATTCAATGTCGCCTTTAATCCAGCAAGCTGCAGCATGAATATGACCGCCACCGCCAAACTTTTTTGCTACTTTTTCTACATTGACATCAGCTTTAGAGCGCAAGCTTAGTTTGTAATTGTTATCACCACGTTGAGTATAAAGCACAGATACTTCAATGCCCCTTACTGTACGGGGAATGTCAACGAATCCTTCAGTGAGTTCCCAGGATGCTCCTGTTTCCTGTAAAGCTTTTTGCGTAACAACCAGAGAGCCCACTTTATTTTTCAGATCCAGAGATAAGGTTTCCAATGCTTTGGCCAGCAATTTTAATCTTGCCGGAGAATCGCTCTCATAAATATTTTCTGAAATCCATTGCGGATTGGCACCGTTGGCCACCAGGTTTTCTGCAGCCCAGAATGTTTCCTTTGTAGTGCTTGAATAACGGAAATTGCCCGTATCCGTTATAATCGCCGCATATAAATTAGTGCAAATGTCTTTCGACATTTTAAATTTCATTTCATGCATCAGACGGAACAGCAATTCGCCTGTGGAACTGGCCCCGGCATCCAACATTTTCACAGAGCAAAAACCGTTATTGGAAACATGGTGGTCAATATTTATCATTTTTTTAATCTTTCCAATTTTTTCCGCTTCATCTCCACACCGCGTCAAATCACTGCAATCAAGAATAATGCCGGTATCATACTGTTCAACATTGTTTATATAATGAACTATATTGTTTGCCGCCGGCAAAAACCGGTAACGTTCCGGCGTATGATCTTGATTATAAACGACTACATTTTTCCCCAACTCTTTCAGCATGAGGTAAAGAGCCAGTTCCGATCCTACCGCGTCACCATCCAATCTTACATGAGCTGTAATTAAAAAATTTTGACCTTCTTTGATGGCCGCAATAATTTCCTTAATCATTTTTTTCTTCCTGTTTCGCTATCTGAGCCAGTAAATTTTCAATGCGATTACCGTATCCAAAAGACTGGTCATGAACAAAAGAAAGCTCCGGCACGTAACGCAGCCGCATTCTTTTTCCCAACTCACGGCGGATAAAACCAGCTGCCTGAGTCAAACCGGCCTTGATCTCGGGTGAGCATTCGTCCTTTCCCATTTCGACAAAATAAATCTTGGCGTTACGCAGATCATCGGCTACTTTCACGTCTGTTATGGTAACTGAATGCAAACGGGGGTCCTTTACCTCCCTTATAATAATGTCCGACATCTCCGCCCTGATCAATTCGGCTACTCTGTCAGCTCTTTTAAATTTCATCGTACTTGCTTGTTCTTTCATCGGCCGCTTCCAGAAAACTGGAAACAACCATAATTTCTATTTTGCTTTCTAACATTTCTGCCGCTCGCAAATCATTGATAAACCTTAGTATATGATCAACCTTTCCGTTAATATATCTGGAATCATTGCCGACAACCGCAAAGCCTATTTCGGCCATCTTATAATTATCAAGCTTGCCTGTTTCCGCGATTGATATATTAAACTCATTTTGCGTTCGTTTTAAAATCTTGTTCAAAACGCTTCTTTTTTCTTTTAACGAGCCGCTTTCGTGGATTCGTAGATTTATGATTCCGTAGCCAATAACCATAAAGCTTTTCCCCGAAATCATACAGTCATGTGAAAATCAGAATAGTCAAATGTTGATAAGCAAACTAACGTATCTAAACATTTTACTCCAACTTCTTTTCCAGTGTTTCTGTTATATAAGATTCAATTACATCACCCAGGTGAATATCGTTAAATCCTTCAATGCTGATGCCGCATTCAGTACCAGCCTGCACTTCTCTGGCATCATCCTTGAATCTCTTCAATGACATAATTTTACCATCGAAAACCACCACACTGTCACGGACAAGTTTCAGGTTTCCTGAACGCGTAATCTTTCCGTCGGTTACCAGGCATCCGGCAATAGTGCCGACTTTAGGCACTTTGAAAAGCTCACGTACTTCCGCCCGTCCCTGAACGATTTCTTTATATTCCGGTTCCAGCAGACCTTCCATCGCTGCCCGTACATCGGAAATAACATTGTAAATAATATCATAGAGCTTGATTTCTACGCCTTCCTGCTGGGCAATTTCCACTACCCGCGCGTCGGGTCTCACATTAAATCCGATAATAATTGCCCCGGAAGCGGAGGCCAGCATGACATCCGTTTCGCTGATAGCGCCGGTGGAACTATGGATAATTTTTAGTTTTATATCATCCGTCGAAAGTTTATTCAAAGCATCGGAAATCGCCTCTATTGACCCTTGCACGTCGGCCTTGATAATTACATTGCAGTCTTTTACACCTTCTTTTATTCTTTGATAGAGCTGATCTAAAGTAACTTTAGAAAAACTGGATATTTCTTTTTCTCTTATTTTTCTCAACCAATAATCGGAAATGCCACGCGCTTTCTTCTCATCTTCAACGCAGAAAAATTCCGCCCCGGTTTGAGGGACACTGGAAAACCCGATTACTTCCACCGGCATGGAAGGTCCGGCTTCTTTGATGCGTCGTCCCTGATCATTAATCATCGCCCGCACACGGCCAAATTCAGTTTTAGAAACAAAGGAATCGCCTTCTCTGAGCGTTCCTTCCTGAATTAAAACCGTCGCTACAGGACCGCGGCCGCGATCCAATTTAGCCTCAATAATAATACCGCGCGCCGGAAGATCCGGATCGGCTTTTAACTCCATAACATCGGCTTGCAGTAAGATCATCTCCAGCAATTCTTCAATATTAATTTTCTTTTTAGCGGAAACCTCGCAGAAAATTGTCTCACCTCCCAATTGTTCGGATAAAAGACCGTGTTCCATGAGAGATTGTTTTATTTTTTCGGGGTCAGCGCCGGGCTTATCAATTTTGTTTATCGCCACAATAATCGGCACCCCGGCAACCTTGGAGTGATTAATGGCTTCAATGGTTTGTCCCATTACGCCATCATCGGCGGCCACAACCAAAACAACTATATCGGTTACCTGTGCTCCACGCGCCCGCATTGCTGTAAATGCTTCATGGCCAGGCGTGTCCAGAAAAACTATGTCGCGTCCATTGATGTGAACGTGATAAGCACCAATAGCCTGTGTAATTCCACCAGCTTCGCCATCAATTACATTTGACTGCCTTATTACATCTAAAAGGGAAGTTTTCCCATGATCAACGTGCCCCATAATAGTCACGACCGGAGCCCGCGGTTTGAGGTTTGCCGGAACGTCTGAAGTTTTTAACATGGATTCGTTAAATTCCAAGTTCGCCTGTTCAACCTGGAAACCGAATTCATTTGCTATAATTGTGGCAATGTCATAATCTATAGCTTGATTAATGGTGGCCATAACATCCATAGCCATCAATTTGTTGATTACTTCGCTTACCTTAACTCCCATTCTTTTAGCTAAATCACCAACTGCAATTGTTTCTCCAACCTTGATACGCCTTTTAATTGCCTTCGGAACGGTAATTTCTGTCTTTTTCATTTTGGTAGGAACAACTTTTTTGCTGTCCCGCCATTTGACAAAACTTACTTCATCTTCTTCATTATGCTTTTGTAATCTCTTTTCTATTTTTTTCTCTAAAATCTTGCGGAGAGGTACTACTTTTTCCTCTTCAATAAACACCTCGACCGTGGCTTTGCCTTTCTTCTTCGGTTTTTCCGGCAGAGGAATGGCTATTTTTTCGCCGGGTTTTAGAGGGGCTTTTGGTGGAAATGCCTTGCTTGTTTCCGACTGGATTATTTTATGTTTAGTAACTACCGCCGGCTTTGCAGGAACGAGTGGCGGATGTTTAATTTTCTCCGCCACAGTTTTATCTGGTACTGCCGGTGCTGCTGGCGCCGCGGCCGTTGGCGGGACGTTAATTGGCGCTGTTGTTTCAACTTTCGGTATTTGTTCTTTAGGATGAGTTTGCTCTTTGTGCTGAGTTGTTTTTTCACCTTTTGGCGCTTGTTCTTTGGGTTGAGCGGAAACTGCCTCGATTTCAGAAACAGGAGTTTCAGGCGGCTCTTCTTTTTTAACTTTATCAGTTTTTTCCGTCGGTTGTTTTGAAGGTACTTCCTCCGGTTTTTCTGCCAAAACCGTCTCCGGTTGTTCTTCTTTTTTCTCAGGAACTTCTTCGACTGGCGCCTCAATGAAAGTGCGGACGGTACGACGCCTAATTACCGTTGATTTTATTCTCTCTTCCACGGTTTCGCGATGTTCAGTAGCCAACAACGCTTTTTTTATTCTTTCCACTTCGCTCTCGTCCAAAGAAGAGGAAGCGGTTTTAACAGCAATGCCAATTTTTTCCAGATGAGCAATCAGCACTTTATTTTCCAAGCCCAGCTCTTTGGCTACTTCATGAACTCGCTTTTTCGGCATGCGCGAAACTCCATATTAAATTTCTTGGTTCTAAGATTATAAATTATTTTGTTTATTATTGACGGCTTCTTCAATTAATATTTGCCCTGCCGTTTCAATCCATTGTTGAGCAGCCTTTTCGCTAATACCGGGGATTGAAGACAGTATCTCGGGTTCTGCTACTGCAAGCATGGCAATACTCTTGATACCTTTACTGAAGAGCTTCTCCGCCATAGCCGGCCCAATTCCCGTGATTTTTGTCAGCTCACTTTGTCCTTCTTGTTCTTCCTGTTTAGCAACGGCCATCGTTTCACTCTTCATGTCAATGTTCCAACCCGTGAGCTTAACCGCCAGCCGGACATTTTGCCCGTTCTTACCGATGGCCAGAGAGAGTTGGTCATCGGGGACAATAACCGTCATCGTTCGGTTGTCATCATCAATAAACACCCTGCTAACTTTGGCGGGCGATAAGGAACTGCTTACATATTTAGCCGCATCCTCGCTGTAAGGAATAATATCTATTTTCTCGCCGCGCAATTCCTGCACGACACTCTGCACTCGTGAACCTCTCATACCAACGCATGCGCCCACAGGATCGATATCCTTGTCTTTGGATCTGACGGAAATTTTCCCTCTTTTACCCGGCTCCCGGGCTACATTGACAATGTCGATAAGCCCTTCCGAAATTTCCGGAACTTCCACTTCGAAAAGCGCCTTTAAAAATGCCGGATGCGTGCGGGACATTATGATTTGCGGCCCCTTGGAATTCTTCTTTACATCAATAATATACGAGCGGATTCTTTCTCCGCGTTTATAAGTTTCCCGATGAATTTGTTCCGTCGGAGGCACAACACCTTCCGCGCGTCCTAAATTGACAATGATATTGCCGCCTTCAAATCTTTGGACAAAGCCATTTACCAATTCGCCTTTTCTGTCTTTATATTCTTCATAAATATTGTCGCATTCCGCGTCTTTAACTCTCTGAATAATTATTTGTTTGGCCATTTGCACGGCAATGCGCCCAAAGGAACTGGTTTCGATTTTCATTCCCAGACTGTCACCGGGCTCAGCTCCTTCATCGAGTTTTTCTCTCGCTTCTTCTTTAGAAATTTGTGTTTCATGATCAACGACTTTATCGACAACGGTTTTGAATTGGAAAACTTCAATTTCTCCGGTTTCATCGTTGTAATGAGCTTCTATATCAACGTTTTGTCCAAGCTTTTTACTTGCAGCCGTAAGCATTGCCGCTTCGAGCGCACCGGTAATAATATCTTTATTTATACCCTTGTCCTTACCCATCTGTTCAATCAGACGTTTAAGTTCTGGTAGTAACATTTACAAAATCCTCCCTTTCTTTAACTTATACATCGCAGAATTTCTGCCTGCCGGCATTAATTCATTACTTAATATTTATAATTTATCAGGCATTGCCAGATTGGCTTTACTGACATCATTTTGAGGAATCCGGTAAATTTTCCCGGAAATATCAATTAAAACCATTTTTCGGCCATTCTCTTCTACATAATCCGAAAGAATGCCGTGAAAATTCTTCATCCCTTCAACTTTTACGTTTGTTTTAATATTTACTCTGGAACCCTTGTATTTTACAAAATCCTGATCGCGCGATATCGGCCTGTCAATACCGGGGGAAGAAACTTCTAGTGTGTAAGCACCGTTAATTACTTCACGAATATCGAAAATATCGCCTAACTGATTGCTGACATTCGCACAATCATCAATATTAATGCCGCCTTCCTTATCCAGAAAAAGCCGGATAATCCAACGCGTATGCATTTTTATGCATTCCACGTGAATCAATTCCATTCCTTCTGAAATAACAACCGGCTCGGCTAACTGCCGGATTTTTTCTTTTACATCATAATCCATAATTGCTCAGAAAATAAAAAAGTGGGCATGGGCCCACTCATCAATTCATATCGATGGTTTGAAAAATAGCTACCACACTATAATTGGCAATGCAAGTATTATTTCTACGGTCTAAAAGCTGCTAAGTGGTTAATCACGGGGACAAATATCCCCCTCCGCTAACTAACGATTCATATAGTCAGTGAGTTTTATTTACCCTGCTATGCTGGATAATTCGTCCAGCAAGTTTCAACACGCTACGCTTCTGAAACTTGGGACTCATTAATGGAGCGGGCGACCGGGCTCGAACCGGCGACGTCCAGCTTGGGAAGCTGACATTCTACCACTGAATTACGCCCGCTCTTTAATGACACTCCAATTCCGAAAGCGAAGCGCAGCGGAATTGGAGTGTGGAATTATCCCTGAGCGAAGCGAATGGGATTTGAGACTCGCTGATAGTGAGATTAAGCTGGAGCAATCATGTTGATTGCTCCAAAACATTTCGGTTCAAGCTACAAGCTTGAACCAGCAAAATATTGCCATTTAATATCCTCCGCTGGCGGAGGTGTCCCGATGAATCATCGGGACGGAGGTGGATAAAATTCACGTAATGCGTAACTGACCAATGCTAGGTATGTCTCAAAAATTTCCACCCCCTGCCCCCGCCAGCGGGGGACATTACTCATTACGTACAATTAATATTTGCAATTGCGACACAGTCTCGAAGGCGTGAATTACATCTCAGTGATTTTTTACGGATTCATCATCCGGTGCTATACAGATTTCCAGAATCCGATCCACGTTAAAGACGCGTTTTTGATTGCGCTCCAGGCAATAGGCTCCCAATCCCAAAAACGAATGTCCGTTGTATTCCATATCTTCTATCACCACCGGCCGGATTATCCGTTTTGATTTTTCATCTTTTGCTTTAAGATAAACAATCTCGACGGTTTGTTTTTCTTTAATCGCCGCGGCCAGCATCTTAAGTTTATCCTCGCGGCTGCAGGTAAGCGCGGCTTTGGCGTACTGCATGCCGGTTAAAAATTTGACCACCTGCCAATCCATCATAATATGATTTTTCTTTAAGGGTTGTTTCAGGACGATACCTTCCAGAGTTGTGCAGCGGGAGAGAGCCACATACATCTGCCCATGAGCGAAAGTGCCGCGTCCCACGTCAATGACAACCTTTTCAAATGTTTTACCCTGGCTTTTGTGAATGGTCACGGCAAAAGCCAGCCGCACCGGATACTGGCGGAAAGACCCGACCTCTTCCGAGCGCAGTTCCTCATTTTTGAGAAAGAATTTATAGATTTTCCAAGTGTACGGAGAAATTTGCACCGTTTCACCATTATCCAGTTCGGCCACGATTACATCTTCTCCGTCATCGTCCTTTTCAAATTTTTTCACCTTGCCGATTGTTCCGTTAATCCACTGCCCGTAGGAATCGTTATTTAGCATCATAATCTGCGCGCCTTTTTTAAGTTTCAAATCGACCGCTGTCGGCATGGATTCTTTGCCGAACTCTCCGTCAACCAGACCTTGCGCTTTCCATATTTTGCCGGGCAACTGAGCCAGCCGGTTTTCATTTATCAGATCAGACATATCGTTTGTGCTGGTCAGCGAAATATAAAATTCATCGGCAGAAACTTCAAAAGAAGGATTACAGCGCTGATTGAACAGAGCAATATCCTCATCCGTGATGGAGTTATTGCGGATAGTGTTGAGCAGGCGGACAAATTCCTCATCCTTCTGGCGATAAACTTTTCCCAATTCGATAAATTCCAGTTCCAACTGCGGGAATACTTTGGCGCTAAAGAAAAACGGACTGGCATAATGCGAACGGAATATTTCCCGCTCCGCACTGGAAACCACCGGCGGCAACTGATAAAAATCGCCGATAAAAATCATCTGCACGCCGCCGAAAGGGCGTTTGGAATCGGGGCCGTTCAGCCGCAGAAATTTATCAACACAGTCCAGCAGATCAGCCCGCACCATGGAGACTTCATCAATAATAATGGTTTTTAACTTTTTGTAGATAGATGTCTTTTCTTTGCCGGTTGCCTTTTTTCTCTTAATGGCGGCCACAGTAACATTGGGTTTGAAATGGAAAAAAGAATGAATTGTCTGCCCGCCCACATTAACGGCGGCAACGCCCGTCGGCGCCAGAATAACGGCGTTTTTTTCCGTGTTGTCGCGGAAGTAATTCAGCAGAGTTGATTTGCCGGTGCCGGCCCGACCCGTGATGAAGATATTTTTATCCGTCTCTTCCATTATATGCAGTGCGCTCTGGAACTCAGGATTGAAATCTATTTCGACGGGTTTGGATTTTTTTGTCATTGTTTTTCCCGCTATTTAATGTGCCAGACAATAAGCACTTATTACGCAATACTTCAATAATAATTCTTTGATTTTAAATAAATATTCGTGTAAAAAATATATCGTTCAAAAAAAAGAGTTTGTTTCAAGACGGTATATAAAGTAACACGTATATTAATTGTTAGGGTAAAATAACCTATGAACGATGACATGATTAAATATTGTAAATGTATGGAAGAAATTAAAAAAAGAACTCATGCAATTACTACTATACTTAATAAAAAATACTCCACGGCATATCAAGCCACAAATAGAGAATTTTGCTGCCTTCAAATTCGCAAAATACTAGAATTAATTGCATTGGCCTCTATAGCCGCTAATAAAACAGAATACGCAAAACAATATAATAAATTTTTTAGTCATTGGAAAGCGAAGAAAATTCTTGAAGATATTGAAAAAATTAACCCACAGTTTTACCCAGTTCCTAGTAAGCAAGTTATTGATAATACTACTGGCAAAGTATCAGAACTTATATTAATCGAAAGTGGTTTCCTGACAAAGGAAGAATTTCCTTATGTTTACGATAAATGTAGTGAAGTTATTCATTCTTCAAATCCATATGGTTCATTAGTTAACTTAGACGAGTTTGATAATTTAGTTCCTGAATGGAATGCAAAAATAATTAAGCTGCTCAATCATCATCAAATTCAGCTAATAGATAGTCATTTACAACTATGGGTATTAATGAAGTCAAAAGATGATGGTAAAGTTCATGTTTCTTTAATGCATAATTTAACAAAAAACGAACCATAACAAGATCAATACACCCGATCGCTACGCTCCGGCTGATTTTTTCGTAAATAAGGTTAAGGTCTTGTCCGTATGAAAAAACTGAACCTAAATAAAGCTTTTACATTGATAGAGTCGGGGCCTGTTGTCCTTATCACAACAAATGATGGGAAGAAAAATAACATCATGACGATCTCGTGGACAATGGTTTTGGATTTCACGCCAGTATTTGCCATAACCACCGGAGAGTGGAATTATTCCTTCGCTGCCCTTCGGAAAACAAAGGAGTGTGTTATTGCAATTCCTACGGTGGACATGCTTGATAAAGTCGTTGGAATAGGAACATGCTCCGGTGCCGATACGGATAAATTTGCCAAATTCAGGCTGACACCCGTGAAGGGTAAAAAAGTCAAAGCGCCATTGATAAAAGAATGTCTGGCGAATATCGAGTGTAAGGTCATCGACATAGTCAAAAAACACAATATTGTCGTTCTGGAGGCCGTTGCAGCATACTTTGACTCCTCACGCAAAGAGAAACGAACTATTCACGCAGTTGGTGATGGCACATTTATCGTAGATGGGCGCAAGCTAAACCGAAAAAAAATGATGGCATCCAAAATTCCAAATGTTCTCTAAACATAAACTACATGCAATGGCTTACGTTGTCGCTGAATCTTATTCGTCAGGATTGCGCTGCCTGCACAGCACGCCTAACAAGTCGCTCAAGCGGAACGCACTACGCGCGACCGCTTAACTCCGGTGTTAGCATAAAGAGGAACTTCCGATGAAATGGTCAAGGGCTTTCGCAACATGGTTCTTTATTGCGGTTGCAGAATCAATCCATGGAATTTTCCGAAGGATCTTTATATTACCAATGATAGGCGACTTACGAGCGCACCAAGTTGGCATGCTGGTCGGATGTCTCATCATTTTTGCCATTGCATGGGCTTGTATACGTTGGATAGGTGCGAAAACGTTTTCTGAACAGTTAAAGGTTGGTGCGTTCTGGATGGTGCTCATGGCCATTTTTGAGGTGAGCCTCGGTTTGGCGTTTGGCTATTCGCAGGAGCGCATTTTCTCCGACTATAACGTAGTAGAGGGCCGGCTCATGATCTTTGGAATGATGTTCATGCTATTCGCCCCTGCGCTTGCGGCAAAGACGCGTGGCTTCAGCGCGCATTCCGTTAACAATTCACTGTAAGCGCGCCGGCCCTGACGGGCCGCGGCCTGAGCTCAAACGTTGTGGGTCGAGATAAATATAGTAATGCATGATATGAGCAGGAAAAGGAGTAAGCCATGCCTAATGTGACAGCTAATGGAATCCAAATTGAATATGATACTTTCGGTGACAGTTCATTTCCTGCATTATTATTAATTGCAGGTAATGGTGCTCAACTGTTATTTTGGGAGGTCGAATTCTGCGAGTTGTTAGTAAAAAAAGGTTACTATGTGATTCGGTTTGACAACCGGGATGCCGGTCTTTCGACAAAATTTGAAGAAGCAGGAATTCCTGACTTTCCGGCTGCAATCAAAGCTTTAATGGCAGGTAAGCCTGTGGAATCAGCATATACTCTTGACGATATGGCAGATGACGCCGTTGGTTTGCTTAATGCTTTAGGCATCGAGAAGGTGCATATATGCGGCGCCTCCATGGGCGGTATGATAGCTCAGGTTATCGCCTATCGACATCCAAAACATGTTCTGAGTCTGACTTCAATAATGTCGACTACAGGAAATCCTGATCTTCCACAGGCGAAACCGGAAACAATAGCTGCTCTTCTAGCGCCTGCACCTGCGGAACGCAAAGCTTTTGTTGAACATATGATGAATATATGGCGGAAGATTTGGAGTCCCGGATTTCCATTTGAGGAAACCAGAGCTCGAACGTTTATGGAAAAAAGCTATGATCGTTCATACTACCCGCAGGGAATGGCACGTCAAAACATAGCCCTTCTTGCCAATGGCGATAGAAGACCATCGCTTTCAACAATTGCTGTTCCAACACTTGTAATTCATGGGGCTGACGATCCGCTGATACCGGTCGAGGGAGGAAAAGATACAGCTTACGTAATACCGGGAGCAAAATTATTGATAATTAATGGAATGGGGCATGACATGCCAAAAGGGGTTTGGGCCCAAATGGTAGACGCCATTTCTAAGAATGCTGTGCAAGCCAACCTTTGAAATAAATAGAAATAAAGGAGGGAAACGATATGATTTTAGACACACTTGAGAATGCACACCGATATCTTAGCTTGCACAAGGGGTTTGCAAAAGCATTTGATTTTCTTCTGCGCCCGGATCTGAAGGAACTGCCGGTAGAGAAATATGAGATAGACGCAGAGAGCATCTATGCGATGGTATCTAAGGATCATGGCCGCAGGAAAGAGGATGCCCTGCTCGAAACACATGAAAAATACATTGATATACAATTGGTCCTGACAGGGATCGATGAGATGGGATGGAAGCCCAAGTCATTGTGTAAACATCCATTCGGGAAATACGATCAAAAAAATGATGAGCAGATTTTTACGGACGAACCGGATGCCTGGATATCAACTAAAAGTGGAACGTTTGTGATTTTCTTCCCGGAAGATGCGCACATGCCACTGATCTCTTCAGGCCAGATCCACAAAGTCGTTGTAAAGATCGCCGTTAAATGAAAGATGCCGAATTTTAAAATACGCACCTGCACACAAGAAGATACAGGAATATTAACAGAGACCATCCGGAAAGCATTTCGGGATGTGGCCGAGCGTTTCGGCCTGACACCGGATAACGCCCCTCGCCATCCATCCAACTGCACGAATAACTGGATCAGGTACGACATTGAACGAGGCGTCATATATTTCGTTCTGGAAATAGAAAACAAAGTTATCGGTTGTGTAGCTTGCGAAAAGGCAAGCTCAAATGTATGCTATCTGGAGAGGCTGGCCGTTCTTCCCGAGCACAGACAGAAAGGCATAGGCAAAGCTCTGGTTAATCACGTGTTGTCAAAAGCCGGAGAACTCGGGGCCAATGGCGTCAGCATTGGAATAATTGCCGAGCATATTGAACTGAAGAAATGGTACAAAAAAATTGGATTCACCGAGGGAGGAAGCAGGAAATTTCTCAATCTACCTTTTCTCGTTACCTTCATGTCTTATAAGTTGCCGTAAAAACAGGAATATTATACGAAACGAAGGTTAAAAGAATTGTATTAATATCAATGATTTTATGATAATAATTAAGCATGATTAAAAAAATAGTCCATAAAAAAAATCTTAACAACAAACAATCTGCGCAGGATGATCTCTCGTACTGGTTGAGCCGTCCGGCAGAAGAACGTGTTGCCACCGTGGATTATCTAAGAAAGCAATATTATGGAAGCACAGAAAGACTTCAAAGAATTGCTCGAGTTATTCAACGGGCATAAAGTTGAATACATGATTGTCGGCGCTTATGCCCTCGCATTTTATGGAGTGCCGCGTTTTACCGCTGATATTGATATCTTTGTACATTCTTCACCCGAGAACGCCAGAAAAATCCTTTCTGCCCTCGCTGATTTTGGTTTCAGCTCTCTGAACCTGACAATTGAAGATTTTCAGAATCCTAACGCGGTTGTTCAACTCGGCGTTCCTCCTGTTCGTATTGATATAATAACTTCAATAACCGGAGTCACATGGGAAGATGCGGACAAAGGAAAGCAGGAAGGTTTATACGGAGATGTTCCTGTGCATTTCCTTGGCAAGGAACAATACATAACCAACAAACGGGCAACCGGCCGTAAAAAAGACCTTGCCGACCTCGAATCTCTTGGCGAAGAATAATTTAAAGTAAATCCTAACAAAAAGAAGGCTTTGCTTCACTCCGTAATGGCAAAATCAGTTTCCTGTTTTTTTCCGACATACAGACAGGCAATGCCGAAAGTGTGGGGGAATATTTCAACTTCGGATATGCCGGTTCCCCTCATAAAGGCGGCGAATTCTTCAGGCGTTGGAAAGTTCATGATGGAATCGGCAAGGTAATAATAGGCGGCGGCGTTTTTGGAAAATACCCTGGCCATCAATGGGAGCAGGAAATTTAAATAAATATAGTAAGCTAATTTAAAAAAGCGGTTTTGAATAAACGTCATCTCCAGAATCATTATCTGTCCACCCGGTGTCGTTACTCGCAGCATCTCCTTGAGGGCTTCCGCTTTTTGAGGAATGTTCCTGATCCCGAAAGCCATTGCCGTAACGTCAAAGGAATTTTCGCTAAAAGGAAGTTCTAGGGCATTTCCCTGCATAAAATTTATCCTGCCGGAAAGATTTTTATTCTTCGCCTTTTCGTTTGCCGCCTTCACCATCGGATAGACAAAATCAATTCCGTCGACCAATATATCGCGGTGTTGAAGGCAGGCGTTGACGGATAAATCTCCCGTCCCGCAGGCAATATCAAGAAATCTTTTGGTCTTGAAGAAGACCATCTTTTTAATGGCGAAACGGCGCCAGGCGACGTCACGGCGCAAGCTCAGAAAATGGTTTAAAAAATCATACCGACCGGTAATGGTCGAAAAAATTTCTTTGACCATGCCGATACGTTTTTCGTCGCTTACTTTTTTTACAGAGGGGTATTTATCGATTTTTGACTTTTGCATTTATAAATATTTCTTCACGTCTATATCCGATTAAATACTGGATGCCCGCCTGCGCGGGCATGACAGACAATATTCAGACCTTTATTTGCCGCGGACAAGAACAGATTTGGCGTGGGCATCCAGTCCTTCCATTTGGGCGAAATGAGCAGTGGGCACACTCATTTTATCAAAGGCTTCTTTAGAAAAGGAAAGAACGCTCATTCGTCTATAGAAATCATAGACTCCCAGGGGAGATGAAAAACGGGCTGTGCCTCCAGTAGGCAAAATATGATTAGTACCTGCCAGGTAATCGCCCAATGCCTCCGGCGTGAAAGAACCCAGAAAAACTGATCCGGCATTTCTTACTCTATTCAGAATTTTCTTCGGGTTTTTAACCATTAATTCCAAATGTTCCGGCGCAAAGGAATTGGCGATATCGACAGCTTCTTCTATGCTCTGTGTAATAATAATCGCGCCGAATTTAGTCAGTGATTTTTCCGCTGTTACTTTCCGTGATAAGGTTCTCATTTGCCGGTAAATTTCCAGAGAGACCTCCCGTGCCAGGTCTTCAGAAGTTGTCAAAAGAACCGCTGCCGCCATTTCATCGTGCTCGACCTGCGCCAGCATATCCGCCGCTGCAAAAGAAGCATTCGCAGTTTTATCAGCAATGACGATCACCTCGCTGGGACCAGCGATCATGTCAATATCCACCTGGCCAAAAACCAATTTCTTCGCCGCGGCAACATAGGCATTACCCGGCCCCACAATTTTGTCGACCTGCGGAACAGTTTTTGTACCGTAAGCCAGCGCGGCAATCGCCTGCGCGCCGCCGATTTTAAATATGCGTTTCACTCCGCTTACCTCGGCTGCTGCAGCAATCAGTGGATTAAGAAGGCCTCCCCTCGCCGGAGTGACCAGAATAATCTCTTCCACGCCGGCAATGCGTGCCGGAATCGCCGCCATCAGAATTGTTGAAGGATAAGATGCCTTACCGCCCGGAGCGTAAATTCCGATTCGTCTTAGAGGTAGTATACGCTGCCCCAACTCAGCACCGTTTTCCTTCTTAACCATATAGCCTTGTGCTATCTGATGGCGATGATAATCTTCAATACGCTTTGCCGCTAATTTGATAACTTTTAAATCTTCCGTTTTTACCTGTGCCAGCGCTTTCTTTTTTTCCGCAGGTGTTACTTCCACCGTAGCATCGCTTAATTTATATCCGTCAAACTTCGCCGTGTATTTAAATAAAGCTTTATCTCCCCGGGCTGCGACAGCGCTAACAATCTTTGCCACTGATGATAAGAGTTCCTGTGAATGAACGCCACCTCTCTGGCGCAATTGACTAAAGAATTTTTTAAACTCGGCAGCGTTGGATTTGATTATCTTCATTTATTTTATCCTTTTTATATCCGCTCCCAACGCGGAAAATTTCTTTTCTATTGTCTGATAACCACGGTCAATATGGTAAACGCGGGAAATTTCTGTTGTACCTTCGGCAACCAGCGCCGCCAGAACCAGCGAAGCAGAAGCCCGTAAATCCGTGGCCATTGTCTGCGCTCCGTGCAGCTTGGGAACGCCCCGGACAATCGCGTTGCCGCCCTGAATGACAATATCAGCGCCCATGCGCACCAATTCGCTGACATGCATAAACCGGTTCTCAAAAACGGTTTCGGAAATCACGCTCAAACCACTGCCGATACTCATATAAGCCATCATCTGTGCCTGCAAATCAGTTGGAAATCCCGGATAAGGAACAGTTTTCACATCAACACTGTTTATTTTTTCTCCGGCGGATACTTTCAGTCCATTCTTAATTGCCGAAATTTTCATGCCGGTATCTTTTAATTTATTGATTAACGCTTCCAGATGATGAGGATTGCAGCCCATAACATTTATTTCGCCTCGCGTCATTCCTGCGGCAATCATAAAAGTCCCCGCTTCAATCCGGTCGGGAATAATTGCAGATTCAGTCGGTTTCAGAGAGGTAACGCCTTTAATCGTTATTACGTCGGTCCCCGCCCCGCTGATTTTAGCCCCCATGCTTTTTAAAACATCTGCAAGGTTAACAACTTCCGGTTCACGAGCGGCATTGTTCAGCACCGTAGTGCCTTGAGCCAGGGTCGCCGCCATCATTATATTTTCGGTGCCGGTTACAGTGGTCAGATCAAAATAAATTTCTGCGCCTTTTAATTTTTTAGCCTTTGCTTCAATATAGCCGCTTTTTAATTCGACATGAGCGCCCATATCTTCCAATGCTTTGAGATGAAGATTGACCGGCCGCGCGCCGATGGCACAGCCTCCCGGAAGAGATACTCGCGCCACTCCCGCACGGGCAACAAGTGGTCCCAAAACTAAAATTGACGCTCTCATTGTTTTTACAAGATCATAAGAAGCGGTATGGTTGATGATTTTATCAACATTAATTTTAACAGTTTCTTCACCTTCAATCTGAGCTCCCATACTGCATAAAAGTTTTTTTATCGTTTTAATATCCATCAAATCGGGAATATTATGAAACGTATTAGTTCCTGCCGTCAGCAATGCCGAGGCCAAAACCGGCAGCGCCGCGTTTTTAGCACCGCTTATCTGAACATTGCCATGGAGTGATTTACCTCCATTAATAACTATCTTATCCACTTATTTTCTCCTTGTTCTTATTACGCGCGGCAATCCGGCATAATCCTTACGCATTTCGGTGCTGTCATAAAATCCGGATTCCTCGATAATCTCTCGAACTGTTTTTTCCTGTTTAGCTCCAATTTCCATCAAAAGCCAACCATTTTTTTGCAAGAATTCTGCCGCCTGATATATCAACTTTTCGTAAAATTCAGTTCCCTTTTTACCGGCCAAAAGAGCAATTGCCGGTTCGTAATCTTTTACCCCTGCGGGAAGCTCCTCATAATCCTGGGCCGAAATATAGGGCGGATTGCAAACAATTATATCAAAAATACCTTCCACCGGTTCAAACAAATTGCCCTGGAGAAAATCAATTTTATTATCCAGTTTCAAAGCGCGGGCATTTTTTTTGGCCAGCGCTAAAGCGGCGGCGGAAATATCTGTGGCAACAATTCTGGCATTGGAAATTTCTGTGGCCAGAGCCAGAGCAATGGCGCTGCTGCCCGTGCCGATATCCAGAATATTTATATCTGCAGAATCTATTTTGCGGCAAATTTCCAAAGCTTCTTCAACAATAATCTCCGTATCCGGACGGGGAATCAAAACATCTTTGTTTACTTCCAGCGTGAATGTCCAGAATTCCTTGCGCCCGGTGATATATGCCACCGGTTCCCATCGCACCCGGCGAGCGACGAGATTTCTAAAAGAGGAAAGCTGCACTTCGCTGATACTCATTTCCGGATTTTTTAAAAATTCCAGGCGGTCACAGCCAAGAACAAAAGAAAGCAATACTTCAGCATCCAATCTCGCCGACGGTATTCCCGCGGCTTCAAAAGCGTGAACGGCATCATTAATAATTTTGTGAATGACCATGGCTTTTCCTGAAGAACTTAATGGAACCATATAAGGATACCTGAAAATAAATTGTTGCAAAATAAATGTCAAGTGTTTATAAATCCAAACTATTAATATTTTAATGGAATTGACTTTTTAAGCTTACAAACAAGCTTTGGAACAATTTGCCGGGAGGACAATTATGAAACCGGGCGCTACTCTTATGGAACGATTCGATGGCTGGTTTGTCAAGCCGATTGAAAAACTCAAAGAACTTCCGGAAGGCGACGGAGGTTTTCTGGCCCTGTCCGCCGCGCTTTTCCTTTGCGAAAGATATTATCGTGCCTCAACAGACACTCTTTCCGGCAAAAGAGACGATGAAAAATTTAAAGTTGAAGCAGCAAAAGATTTAGGTCTTAGTTTGGAAGATTTTAATTGCTTCTGGATTATTTACAGAAACGGAGTTCAGCACCAGGGAACACCAAAAAAATTCATCGACAAGAAAAATCAAATAAAATATTTCTTTCATATTTCCGACGAGTTTAACGGAATTCCGGAAGTATACAAAATAAACGCTTATAAACGTGAAATAAGATTAAACGTCTGGAAATTTGCCGACCTGATCATCAATAAGTTCAAGACTAATGAATCAGTATTTAGAAAAGCCATTTCTCATACATTTCCTGAAGTCAAGGGAATCAAGAAAGATAAAGAAAAGTAACATTTAAATCTATTCACAATCTTATTTTTTATACTTTTTTATTTAGATAAATCATTTTTGCGCCGCGGCGAATTGTCCGGAAATAATCAAATGTTTTGTAAAGTCGCTTTTATCTTTCCTGCGTAAAGCAACGGTCTCTCTTTTTGTCATCTGCAAAAAAATCCTATTTTAAAGATTCAGCCTGATAATGCGACGATAAAGCGTCAATCATGGCGCCGATATTGCCGTTGATGAAATTATCCAGGTCGTAACGGGTCAAATTGATGCGATGATCGGTTATTCTCCCCTGCGGGAAGTTATAGGTGCGGATGCGCTCGGAGCGGTCGCCGCTGCCCACCTGGCTTTTGCGCGCCTGAGCCTGCTCGGCATCTTGCCTTTGAATCTCAGCGTCCAGAAGCCTGGCCCGCAATACCTTCATTGCCTTGTTCTTGTTCTTGAGCTGTGATTTTTCATCCTGACAGGTCACGACAAGCCCTGTCGGCAAATGAGTTATGCGAACAGCGGAATCCGTAGTGTTGACGCTCTGACCACCGTGACCGGTGGAACGATAAACGTCAACACGAAGTTCATTGGGATCTATATTGATTTCCACATCTTCCGCTTCCGGCATAATGGCGACGGTAACCGCCGAAGTGTGAATGCGTCCCTGTGCCTCCGTAACCGGAACACGCTGGACACGATGAACACCGCTTTCATATTTCAGACGACTGTAAGCGCCTTTCCCGTCTATTTGCGCGATAATTTCCTTGAAACCGCCCATACCACCGGCAGGCGAACTGCTGACCACTTCCACTTTCCAGCCCTGAGCTTCCGCGTACTTCGCGTACATGCGAAACAAATCTCCGGCGAAAAGACCTGCTTCATCTCCACCGGTGCCCGCTCTGATTTCCAGAAAAACGTTTTTGTCGTCATTTGGATCTTTGGGCACAAGCAAAACATTCAACTTCTCTTCCAAATCGCTTTTCTTCTGTTTTAATTGAGGCATTTCCTCTTTAACAATCGCCTTTAGGTCATCATCGCCTTCCGCCAAAACTTCATATTCTTCTATCTGCCCTCTTACGTTATTATATTCACGTATAGTCTCTACCAACTCTCTTAAGTCAGCATGTTCTTTGGCGTATTTTTGATAAAGTCCCTGCTTGGAAACGATTTTAGGGTCGCTAAGTTGTCCCTCCAGTTCCCTGTAACGTAGTTCGATATCGTTAAGTTTATCCAGTATGATTTCCATGTTATTTCTTTAAGTAAATTTGTACAATTAAGGGTCGGTTTAGAAAAAACTTTACAAGTTCATCCCTGCCGGAAAAACACCTGCAAAAAAAGGCCGGTCAGAATTCAAAAGAATATCAGACCGGCAACATAAATTGAAATTACGTAACTATTTTTTTGTTGTTTTTTTGGGTGTTTCCTTAATATTTTCCGTAGTTGTTGTCTTTTTGACCTGCGGCTTTTCTACTTTGGCTTCGTATTTCTTCTTGAATCTTTCGACGCGACCAGCCGTATCTACAAGCCTCTGCTTACCTGTGATAAAAGGATGGCAGTTAGAACAAATTTCTGTCTTGATATCTTTTTTGGTCGATCTCGTTTCAATGACGTTACCACAAACACAAGTGATCGTCGTTTCTTTATATTCTGGATGAATTCCTTCTTTCATGTCTCTTATCCTTTCCTCCCTGGCATTTATCTACAATTAATTATTAATGTTTTTTACTTTATTTTAAAAGTGCTCGATTGCCTTACAATATATGCGGCAAAAATTCAAGAAAATTATACCAATTCGCTTTCTTTGGCTAACTTTGTTGGCTGCGTCGTCGGCTTCCTCAACGTATTTCCATATACGCCTGCGGAGCCTCCTCCTTGCCGCCGCGTTATCCTTTGAAATCGAAATGGTATTAGTCTATTACAAATTTGTCCGGTTTTATTAGCTTATAATTTCCGGCTGATTATCATAAGCATCTAATATGCAACTGGTTAAGCGTTCATTGAATCTAAAAATTCCTGATTATTTTCCGTTTTTTTGATTTTGCCAATGATAAATTCCATGGCATCAACAGGATTCATTTCCTGCAACAACCGGCGCAGGATCCAGACTCGATTGAGATTGTTTTTGGGAATGAGCAATTCTTCCTTTCTGGTTCCGGAACGTATTAAATCAAAAGCGGGGAATATCCTGCGGTCAGCAATACGACGATCCAGATGCAGTTCCATGTTGCCTGTTCCCTTGAATTCTTCAAAAATGACTTCATCCATCCTGCTTCCGGTATCAATCAAAGCTGTGGAAATAATCGTCAAACTGCCGCCGTTTTCGATATTTCTGGCTGCACCGAAGAAACGTTTAGGCTTGTGTAAAGCATTGGAATCAACACCACCGGAAAGAACTTTCCCACTGGGCGGTACAACAGTGTTATATGCTCGCGCCAAGCGGGTGATACTGTCGAGTAAAATTACTACATCTTTTTTATGCTCCACAAGGCGTTTGGCTTTTTCAATAACCATTTCGGCTACCTGCACATGGAAAGAAGCCGGTTCATCAAACGTGGAGGCGATTACCTCACCGGAAACGCTACGCTGCATATCCGTGACCTCTTCCGGCCGTTCGTCAATTAGCAGCACCATTAAAACCACTTCCGGATGATTTGCGGCAATGCTGTGAGCAATGTCCTGTAAAAGAACTGTTTTACCGGCTCTGGGGGGAGAAACAATCAGCGCGCGCTGCCCCTTGCCGATTGGCGCGAATAAATCTAGAGTTCTGGTAGAGTAGTTTTTCGGATCGAATTCCAGATTTAATTTTTCCAAAGGATAGAGAGGAGTAAGGTTGTCAAAAAGAATCTTATCCCGGGCTTGTTCGGGACTTTCCATATTTACGGTGTCAACTTTTAAAAGGGCGAAATATTTTTCACCTTCTTTGGGAGGACGGACTTCGCCGGAAATTGTATCGCCGGTTTTCAAATTAAATCTTCTGATCTGCGAAGGCGAAATGTAAATATCGTCCGGACTGGGTAAATAGTTGTAATCCACGGCACGTAAAAAACCAAACCCATCAGGGAGAATTTCCAACACTCCCGAGCCGGAAATCACACCGTTCTGTTCCGCCTGCGTCTGCAAGATAGCGAAAATCAAATCCTGACGGCGCATTCCGCTGGCACCCGGAACTTCCAATTTTTTTGCTAAATCGTTAAGCTCGCTGATAGGCAATCGCTTAATGTCTTCAATGTTCATAAATATTTCCTTACTTTAAAGTCTAACCAGGTAACGTAAAACATTATCCTGACATTATATTTATCGTCGCTTTACCGCATTATTTTTAAAGAAACTCAAAAAGATGTCACGATTTTTAGTTGTTACGGATTAAATCTCGATTTGTCTTATTGAATACGTGAAACGCTCCAAAGGATAGGGCTTTAAAAGCCTTTTACTAGTTGTGTTAAACTTTTTATATTAATCTATAGCGACTGTCAAGCAATTTTATTTTTTTTGATAAAAGCTTATAATATGAAGTGCTTACGCACTATAATTTCAGTTGCCCCATCTTCAAATTATGAAATTTTTTTCGCTTCTTCTACAAGCAAAACAGGAATGTCATCTTTTACTTCATATAATAATTTACACTGATCACAAATGATGCCGTTTTGCTTTTCGTCGTAGTGAACTTTCCCATGACATTTAGGACAGATTATAATTTCCAAAAGTTTTTTATTTAAAGGCATTTATTACTCCTTTATTAATTTTTTTTCCAAGGCGGCAAAAATCTGCCGGGGTGAAATATCCTTCATACACTGTTTTGTCGAGCATTTTTTTAAAAAACAGGGACTGCAGGGCAATTCTGTCCTGATTATTGTATGTCCGGCACCGTAAGGTCCTGTTCTTGCCGGATCGGTCGGCCCGAAAAGAGCGATAACGGGAGTTTCCACTGCGACGGCCAGGTGCATGGGACCTGAATCCGTAGTTATCACCATTCGCGCTTTTTTATACAAATAAGCAAGATCAAGCAAGGTTGTTTTGCCACCTAAATTTACACATTCGGTATTCATTAGTGAAGTTAT